>NZ_DALYOQ010000002.1:0-14915 GCF_031974595.1 Pantoea sp. CTOTU46764
CGCGATGCGCCACGCTGACCGGCGCTTCTTCACAGCTGCGCAGTTCAACAATGCAGTCATCGGCGGCGAGCTGTTGCGGGTCAATAAACGGCACCGCATGTTCCGGCTCTTCCGCATCATCAAAGCGGAACGGGCGAAAATGCCAGTTCACGAAGTCGCAGTTCACCAGACAACCGAGCGGTGATGGCTGCAATTCCAGCAGCACGCTGAGCGCCATCTGCGCCTGCATCGCTCCAAGCGTCGCCACCGCTGGGCCCATCACGCCCGCGGTGTTGCAGTTCGCCGCCGATGACGGCAAACGCGGGAACACGGCGCGGTAGCTCGGCGCGCCGCCACAGAATCCGCCGACGTAACCTTGCCTACCCAGCACCGAGGCGCTGATCAGCGGCATGCCCGCCTTCATGCAAGCATCCGAAAGTTGGTAGGTGACGGCAAAGTTATCGGCGGCGTCGATCACCAGATCGCATCCCGCCAGCGCCTGCTGCACGTTGCTGGCGCTCAGTGACTGCTGCAGCGCCTCGATCTGCACTTGCGGATTGCGTTGCTGCAATGCCTGCTGCGCGCGCAGCACTTTGGGCTGGTCGATATCCTGCTCAGTAAACAGCGTTTGCCGATGCAGGTTATGCAGCGCCACCACATCGTCGTCATACAGCCGAATATGGCCGACGCCCGCGCCCACCAGCTGCGGCAGTAGCGTAGCACCTAATCCACCCGCGCCCGCCACCAGCACGCGCGCGTCGAGCAGCTTCTGCTGCCCTGCTTCGCCGATTTCCGCCAGCATCATCTGGCGTTGATAACGTTGCATGTTTGCCTGCCTCAACTCAGATTTGCCAGGCCAAAAATCGGCGTGGACGCAGCGGCCATATCGCGCTTCTCCATCAGTCCGGCAGCGCGCGCGGCTTGCCCGGCTTCAATCGCCAGACGGAAGGCATTGGCCATGCCGATCGGATCGCCCGCTTTGGCGACGGCGGTGTTGAGCAGAATGCCATCAAAGCCCATCTCCATCGCCTGCGCCGCCTGCGACGGCGCGCCAATGCCGGCATCTATGATCAGCGGAATGTTGCTGAACCACGCGCGCATGGCACGCAGGCCGTCGATGTTACGTAAACCCTGACCGGAACCAATCGGCGCGCCCCACGGCATCAACAGTTCGCAGCCCGCCGCCAGCAGTTTTTCGCCGACGATCAGATCTTCAGTGGTGTAAGGAAACACCTGAAAACCCTCTGCGCTGAGGATGCGCGCGGCTTCCACCAGCGCGAAAGGATCGGGCTGCAGCGTGTCGGCATGACCAATCACTTCCAGCTTGATCCACGCGGTGTTGAACAGTTCGCGCGCCATGTGCGCGGTGGTGACGGCTTCTTTCACCGTGTGACAACCGGCGGTATTCGGTAACACGCGGATGTTGAGGCCGGTCAGCAATTCACGGAAAGCCGCGCCCGCCGCGCCTTCGCGCCGCAAACTAACGGTGATGATGTCGGTGCCGGAGGCGGCAATCGCCTGCTGCAAAATGGCGGGCGAAGGATAACCGGCGGTGCCGAGCAGGAAGCGCGATTGCGGGTCAAAACCGTAAAACATCGCTTAACCTCCCTGCATCGGTGACAGTACTTCGAGCTGGCAACCTTCATCCAGCAGCTGCGTGTGGTACTGGCTTTTTGGCACAAACGCACCGTTGTAGGCGGTGGCGACGCAGGCCGCGTCAATTTGCTGCTCGATCAGTAATTCGCTCAGGCTGTTTGCCTGCGTGTTGATGATGCGGCCGTTAAGCTGAATGTTCATTGTTAAGTTCCCCAGAAAGACGCTGCATCAGCTGCTCTGCCAGCATCGGTGCCAGCAGAAAACCGTGGCGATACATGCCGTTGAGATAAAAGGTGTGGTTGTGATAGTGGATTTCCGGCAGATTCGCCGGATAAGCCGGACGCAGCCCGCTGCCGCTCTCAATGACGCGCGCTTCGGCTAAAGCCGGATGAATGGCGTAGGCGGCGCTGAGCAACTCCATCATGGCGCGCGCGCTGATGGCGCTGGCGTCGTCGCTCTCGATCATGGTGGCGCCGAGCATAAAGTGGCCGCCGCGTCGCGGCACCAAATAGCAGGGAAAACGCGGATGCAGCAGACGAATCGGGCGGGAAAACTGCACGTCTTCGCTGTGCAGAATCAGCATTTCGCCGCGCACCGCACGCAGGCGCGGCAGTTCCGGCGCGGCGTGAATGCCGCGACAATCGATAATCTGGCCGCTCGGCGCACGATTGTTGAATGGTACGCCGCGTGCGATCAGCGTGTCTCGCATCTCCTGCAACGCCAGACGCGGATCGAGATGCGCTTCCCCGGCGAAAAACAGACCGCGTGCAAAGCGCCCTTCCAGCGCCGGTTCGATGTCGGCGGGATCGACCCATTGGTGCTGCTCGGTCATACGGGCGAAACGGTTGAGTTCCTGGCTATCGCGCGGCGGCGCAACCACCAACGTGCCCTGATGCTTTACGCTGCTGACGCGCTGTTGCCACCATGCGGTGGCGTGTTGTCCAAGGGTGATGACGTCGCGCGGCGCACTTTCGGCTTCACACCAGGGTGCCAGCATGCCGCCAGCAAACCACGATGCCGGGCGGCGCGCGTCATCGCCAATCACTTCGACGTCTTCGCCGCGTTCCGCCAGCAACGTAGCCACGCACAAGCCCGCCACGCCGCAGCCGAGCACGCTCCAGCGGCTCACAGCGCCGGTTCCGGGATGTTCAAAAAGGGGGAATTCACATCGGCCTCTCAGTGTTAGCTGAGACCCGCAGATACAGGAGAAGGGAAATGGCGCAACCATCAAGCTAGCCTGAGCGCCAGACAGCCCAATGAACAAGACTGTCAGTCTTCCTACGCCAGTATCAACTGGGTCAGGTTCAAAGGGTCGCTAAGCCGCGCAGTGCGCTATTAGCCTCTCAGTCTCTTTGGCGAGACTCCCCCGACGCGTCTATTTGTATTGCAGGCGATGGTCGCCGTCAAGCGCGGAATAACCAGATGGTTTACAGGGAAATAAGCAGCAAGGCATTTATCGCTACCTGGGCTTTGTGGATCACAAACGTAACATATGGTATACAAACACATTATTTTATGCGCAAGAACCAATTACAGGTGATGTCGGAATATCCATGAAGAATATTAAAATTGCATTTATTAAAGCCGGCTGGCACAAAGAAATTGTCCATAATGCCCTGGTGGGATTTGAAAAAGAATTAGCCGATCAATCCGTTGAAGCGGAATTAAAAGTGCTGGAAGTGCCTGGCGCATTTGAAATGCCGCTGCTGGCTAAGCGTCTGGCTGAAACCGGTAAATACGATGCGATTGTCTGCGCGGCGCTGGTGGTTGACGGCGGTATCTATCGCCATGATTTCGTTGCCGCTGCGGTGGTTGATGGCTTGATGAATGTGCAGCTGACCACCAACGTGCCGGTGTTCTCCGTGTCATTAACGCCGCATAATTTCCAGCCGGTTGATGTTATCGAAAACTTCTATACCGAGCATTTCATTAAGAAAGGTAAAGAAGCCGCGCGCGCTGCGCTGGCTATTCACAATCTGTCGATTGATTAATGCATTAAAAAGGGAGCACCTCATCAGGCGCTCCCTTTTTATTTAATCTGACTTTCTACTATTAATATTCAGAATAGTGCCAGCCTCGCTTCACTTAATGTTTCACACTCATCAAATGATTACTTTTCATATGTCGGTGCGTTTCAGATGGATTGATATCGCACGCTTTCGGCAGTAACAGCGTAAAGATTCCCGCAATCACCAGTGAACCCGCTAGCCAGCAGATCGCCACATTTTGGCTATACAGTAGCGTCATGATCCCGACTAAGTACGGTCCGCAGAATCCACCCAGATTACCCAAGCCATTGATCACGCCACGCGCGCTACCCGCCACTTCTGGCGCAGCGATACGTCCGGGAATCGACCAGAACGGGCTGGTTGCCGCTTTGAGGAAAAAGCCGCACACCACCAGCGCGATATAGGCGGCGACGACGTTATTATGCAGCACCACCGATGCCAGCAAGGCAGCGGCAAAACAGAACAGCGACACCATCACCCACAAACGGCGCTTGCCGGTGCGATCGCTTAACCACGAAATAGCGTAGATGCCGAGTACCGTCGCGACAAAAGGAATCGCCGCCAGCAGGCCAACGCCCGCCATGTTGGTACCGGTGAGATTTTTCAGGATACTCGGCAGCCACAGCGTGTAACCGTAATCGCCGGTTTGATAGAAGAAGTTGAGCGCCACTAACTTCATCAGGCCCGAGTTGCGAAACACCGCTTTCAACGGCGCTTTGCTGACCGGTTCCTTTTGCAGATGCTGAGCCTTTTCGCGCGCCAGTTCGCGCAGCAAATACTCCTTTTCTCGCGCCGGTAACCAGCGCGCCTCTTCAGGACGATCGGCGATCACCAGCCACCACACCAGCAGCACCACCGCTGAAAGCAGGCCTTCGATTATGAACAGCCAGCGCCAGTCCAGCACATTGATGATGTAACCCGATATCGGCGCAGTAAACATGCCACCTAACGGCGCGAACATCATGACAAAGGCGTTGGCGCGACCCAGCTCTTTTTCCGGGAACCAGTTGCTGACCATGGTTAACACCACCGGCAGCATGCCGCCTTCGGAAATCCCCAGCACAAAACGCAGCGCCAGCAGCTGATAGTGATTGGTGACAAAACCGGTGGCGATCGACACCACCATCCACGCTACCAACGACCAGGCGATAAAGCGTTTGCCGCTGCCATTCACCGCGATACGTCCGCCTGGCACCTGTAAAAACAGATAACCAATAAAGAAGATACCGCTCACTACGCCGGCCATTTGGCTGGTGATCGCCAAATCCTGATCCATGCCGCCAGGCAGCGCAAAGCTGATATTAACGCGATCCATGAATGAGACAATGCAGGTGATGAGAATCGGGGCGATGACGCGATACCAGCGCGTTCCGGGGATTTTTTCTTGCATGCTGCCCTCTCCATGTTAAGCCGTGATGCTTAGGTTCATTGGCTAACTATTAAAGAGAGTATGGAAATAATTATTGCGATCTTAATCACTGCAATTAATGTTAAGAAAAAGTGTTACAACCGCTGTGATCGCGCATAAAAAAAAGCAGCGCGATGTCTCGCACTGCTCTTTGTTCTCTTTTTAAACATTAACGCTGCGGATGATTCACTTCCAGCGGACGCAGATCAAACACCAGCACTTCCGCATCATCACCATTAGCAAACTGCAGCGCACTTTCGTTGCGAACGCGTGCGCCGTCGCCTTCTTTGAACTTCACGCCATTCACTTCAATGCTGCCGCGTGCTACGTGAATGTAGGCGTAACGATCGGCATCCAGCGCGAAGGTTTGCTGCTCGACACCGTCAAACAGTCCGGCATAAATGCGGATATCCTGACGCACGCTGAGTGAACCGTTTTCCCCTTCCGGCGAAATAATCAGGCGCAGCTGACCGCGTTTGTCACTTTCCGAGACCGAAACCTGCTGATAACCCGGAGGTGAATTACGTTCGCCAGGCACGATCCAGATCTGCAGGAAGTGCACGTTGTCGGTTTTCGAGTGGTTGAACTCGCTGTGCGTCACGCCGCTACCGGCGCTCATCAACTGCACATCACCCGGCACAATCACCGAACCGGTGCCCATGGAGTCTTTATGCTCCAGCGCACCTTCCAGTACGTAGGAGATGATCTCCATGTTGTTGTGCGGATGCGCGCCAAAGCCGCGACCCGGTGCAACACGGTCATCATTGATCACCAGCAAATCTGAGAAACCGGTTTGTTTTGGATCCCAGTAACTGGCGAAAGAGAACGTATGATGCGAATTCAACCAACCGTGGTCACCCACTCCGCGTTGTTCTGACAGGCGTTGTTCAATCATGGTCTGCTCCTCAAATTTGCTGTTGGGGGGCGATTGCCCTTCCCGTTGCAGATAAGTATACGTAAACTGATTTGCCTAACAATGCGTCATAATGACAATGACTGTCACCGATAAGTGGACAATATGCAGATTGAAGATCTCCGCATTTATGTAGCCGTGATCAAAGCCGGTAACTTCACCGCCGCCGCTGAACAGCTGATGCTGTCGAAGCAGTATGTCAGTCGCCGCATCGCCGCGCTGGAGGAGTCGCTCGGCGCGCGGCTGCTGAATCGCAACACGCGTAAATTGTCGGTGACCGATAACGGTCAGCTGTTTGCGCAGCACGCGCAGCGCATTTTGGATGATGTGCAGGAAGCCGAACTGGCGGTATCGGGGCGTCGGCAAGTGCTGCAAGGCAGCTTCCGCCTGAGCGTGCCGATGTCGTTTGGCATCAGCCATCTGTCGCCGTTTATTGCCGAGTTTCTTAGCCTGCATCCGGGCTTGCAGTTTCAGGTTGAGCTGGCGGACCGGCATGTCGATATGGTCGGCGAAGGATTTGATATGGCGATCCGCATCGGTACGCTGCCCGATTCGAGCCTGATCGCTAAGCGGCTGGGCGAGTTTCGCCGCGTGATCTGCGGCAGCCCATCATACCTGCAAGGCGCAGGCGCGCCGCGTACGCCAGAAGAATTGAGCGAGCATTTATGCCTGCGTTACGGACGCGAAAGCCAAACCGGCTGGGAACTGTTTAACGGCGACCAGCGCAAAGTGATCAGCGTGCATGGGCCGATGGTGAGTAATAACGGGGAAATGCTGCGCGACGCAGCGGTGGCGGGATTGGGGCTGATTCTGTTGCCGGAGTTTATTGTGGCACCGGCGCTGGCAAGCGGTGAGCTGGTGACGGTGTTAGAAGAGTGGCAACCGACCTCGCTGCATCTCAATGCGCTCTATCCGCAGCATCGCCAACGCAGTGAGATCAATCGAGTGTTTATGACGTTTTTGCAGCAGAAGTTGGCTTAATTTGACCAGGTGCGCATAAATGCGCACCCTACAAAACCCAAAACCCTATAATCGCGCATCCCACGCTTTCGTAGGGTCGCCATTAATGGCGACCGAAACGTGTTAATGACTTTCGTGCGCAAAGGTAATCGATTTACGGCGTGCATCGCGCATCGCCACCGCATGAATCAGCAGACCCAATACCGCGAGAATCGCGCCCACCCAACCGGTAGATTGCCATCCTAAACCAGCGGAAATGGTCACGCCGCCCAGCCACGCGCCCAGTGCGTTGGCGAGGTTAAACGCCGAATGGTTCATCGCCGCCGCCATGGTTTGCGCATCACCAGCGACATCCATCAAACGGATCTGCAGCACCGCTGCCAGCGCCACCATGGTGCCCACCAGCATCACGTTGATGGCGCCTGCCAGCGCATAGTGCGCGGCAAACACGAAGGCGCTGAGCACCAGAAATGACCAAATCAGCAAAATGCGAATGGTCTTTTCAATGCCGCGATCGGCCAGACGACCACCGGCGATGTTGCCGATGATCATACCCAAACCAAACAGCGCCAGCACCGCCGGAATCCAGCTTACCGGCATCTGCGCCAGTTCGGTCATGGTCGGTTTCACGTAGCTAAACACCGAGAACAAACCGCCGCTGCCTACCGCGCCAATCGCCAGCGTCAGCAATACCTGTTTGCGCGTCAGCGCCGACAATTCGCGCAGCGGGCTGGCATTTTTGTCGCCCGCCACGTTTGGCACCCACAACCAAATCAGCAGTAAGGTCACCAACGCCAGACCGCCGACAATGGCGAAGGCATCGCGCCAGCCAAACCATTGGCCGATCGCCGTCACGGCGGGCACGCCGAGTAAGTTGGCGATGGTCAGGCCAAACAGCACCATCGATACCGCTTGCGCGCGTTTGCGCCGTTCCACCAAACCCGCTGCGACTAAAGCCGCCACGCCAAAGAAAGTGCCGTGCGGGAAACCGGCGAGGAAACGCGCCAGCAGCATTGAGTAGTAACCCGGCGCAATGGCGCTCAGCAGGTTGCCCGCAGCAAACAGGCCCATCAGCGTCATCAGGAAATTACGGCGTGAGGCGCGTGCGCCCAGCACTGCCAGCAGCGGCGCACCAATCACCACGCCAAGCGCATAGATACTGATGAGATGCCCGGCTGAGGGGATCGAAACGTTGAGGCCTTTGGCTGCATCGGGCAGCAGGCCCATGATGACGAATTCGCCGGTACCAATGGCAAAGCCGCCGGTGCCGAGCGCGAACAAGGCTTTTAGCACGCTCTGACGCGGCAGCGATGCCTCATCCGGCAGCTGAGTAAGTTGGGGTTGTACTGATGACATGAGTTTTCCGAACCGCAAGTGAAGAACTCAGTCAGGATCGTGATTGCCTGAAACAATCATCGTCAGGACTGAGAAGAGTGAGCGGCATATGATAGCGCAAATATGGGTGAAGGGTTGGCGTTACGGTGCGGCAGCGCTTTGGCAGAGGTCGCCATGAATGGCGACCCTACAAGGATTGGTGCATTTATGCGCGCCTGGTTAAATCACGCGCCAACAGGGCCGCGCCCATCATGCCGCCGTGATGCGCGAACTCGCCTGGCACCACTAAGCGATGCGCGGTGCGGCGCAGCACGTAGCCCTGCACCACCTCATCTAACGCCGCAATCAGCGGAACCACCGATGCCAATCCACCGCCAACCGCCACGCGTGACGCGCCGGTGATGTTGATGCTGTACGCCAGCGGCTGGCCGACAATTTGCAGCCATGCCTGAATGGTTTGCTGCGCCTGCGCATCCTGCTGCTGCCAGCGTTCAATGATCTCCACGCTGCTCGCCGTGCGGTCGTGCAACGTTTGATGCAGATTTTCCAGCCCGCGCGCCCCGCCGTAGCTGTCGAGGCAGCCTCTTTGGCCGCACGGACACGCCTTGCGCGGCAGTCGTCGCGCGACGCCATCGATCTCCACTTCAGTTAGCGTGATCGGCCCATGTCCCCATTCGCCGGTCAAACCGTTCTGCCCGGTGATGATGCGGCCATCCGCCACCAATCCGCCGCCAACGCCTGAACCGAGAATCGCGCCAAATACCACTTTGTGCCCCTTGCCCGCACCCGCCAGCGCTTCCGCCAGCGTGAAACAGTCGGCATCGTTATGCACAATCACCTCGCGTTGCAGGATCGCGCCAAGCTCTTTTGCCAAACTGCGCTGATGAAACGCGGGAATATTGCTGGCAAACATCTCGCCGGAATCCGGTGCCACAATGCCCGCCGTAGAGATCGCCACCGGACTGCTGGTAGTAAAATGCAGGTGGTGTTGGGCAATCATGCGACTCACCAGCGCGGTGAACTCGTCCCAGCTGGTCGCTGGGATTTTATGCTGATCGAGAATCGTTAATTCATCCTGCGCATTCATCACGCCTAACTTGATAAAAGAGCCGCCCAGATCGAGGCAAATCACCGCAGATTGTTTACTCATAAACGTTTATCCATCACATCACGCAAACCGTCGCCCAGCACATTGAAGCCCAGCACGGTAATCAAAATCGCCAATCCGGGGAAGAGTGACACATAAATATTCAGGCCGAGGAAGTTGCGCCCATCGCTCATCATGGTGCCCCACTCTGGCATCGGTGGCTGCACGCCTAAACCGAGGAATGACAGGCTGGCGGCAGACAACACCACCGCGCCCGCCGTCAGCGTCGATTGCACAATCAGCGGACCAATTGAATTACGCAGAATGTAGTGGGTAATGATGCGCGGATAGCGCACGCCGAGCATGTGCGCCGCTTCGATGTACTCCATGTTCTTCAGGCCCAGCGTCAGGTTACGGCTCAAACGCGCATAGACAGGAATTGAGAACAACGAGATGGCGATCAGCATATTGGTCAGTCCTTCGCCGAGCACGCTAACAATCAAAATCGCCAGCACGATGCCGGGAAAGGCGAAGATGATATCCATCACCCACATGATCAGCGCATCAATTTTGCGTCCGGCTAAGCCAGAAATGATGCCAAGCGGAATGCCGATAACCATTGAAATTGCTACGCTCAAGCTCACTTCAAACAACGTAATGCGCGCGCCGAAAATCACGCGCGAGAAAATGTCGCGGCCATAATCGTCGGTGCCAAACCAGTGCGCGGCCGACGGCGTTTGCAAGGTATTCAGCAAATCCTGCTCCACCGGATCCCAATGCGTAATCAGCGGAGCCAGCGCGGCGGCGAGCACCACCAGCAGCACCAGCGCACCGCCGATGGCAATGGATGGATTGGCTATCAGGATGCTGAGCAGGTGTCGGCTGCGCGAACGCGGCGGCAGCACAGAAGTTTCAATGCTGTTCATCAGTCGAACCTTATTTTTGGATTGAGCAGGCCAATCAGGATTTCGCCGACCAGATTCATCAGCACCACGCCGGTAACCGCCACCAGCGTCACGCCCTGAATCACCGGATAATCGCGGTAGCGCACAGAATCCACCAACAAGCGGCCAATGCCAGGCCAGTTGAACACCGATTCGGTCACCACCGCGCCGCCAATCAGGCTGCCGAAGTTGAGCGCCACGATGGTCACAATCGGGATCAGCGCATTACGCAGCGCGTGCTTCCAGTTAATGCTGGCAGAGGATAATCCCTTGGCTTTGGCGGTGCGGATGTAATCCTGGCTCAGCACATCCAGCATGCTGGAACGCGTCATGCGCGCAATCATCGCCATCGGCAAAATCGCCAGCGTGACAGTCGGCATGATGTAGTTTTTCCACGAATCAGCACCTAACAGCGGTAACCAGCCCAGCTCAACGGCGAAGTAATTCATCGCCAGCAGCGCCAGCCAGAAGTTGGCAATCGACGCACCGGCAATGGTCAACACCATCACAATTTGATCGGGAATGCGCTGGCGATAGATGGCGCCGGTCATGCCCGCCGGCACACCAATCGCAATCGCCAACAGATACGCCAGTGCAGCCAGCGATAAGGTGTACGGCAACCGCTCGCTGATCTCGGTCATCACCGGACGCTGCGACTGCAACGACAAGCCGAGGTTGCCGTGCAGCGCTTCCGCCGCGAATTTGACATATTGCAGCGGCAGCGGCCGATCCAGCCCCAGCCGCACGCGCATATGGTCCACAGCTTCCTGCGGCGCTTCTGGTCCCGCCATCAGCCGCGCCGGATCGCCTGGCAGCGCGCGGATGGCGATGAACACGATAATCGACACGCCGAAAATGATTAACGGCAGCGAAAGCACCTTTTTTGCGACGTACGCTTTCATATCACATCAACCATTGGGTTATTGCTTCACCGCGTCGCGTACGACGATTTGTCCGCCTGGCTGCATCACTACGCCGCTGATATTTTTACGTGCGGCATAGAGATCATCCTGATAGAACAACAGCACCTGCGGCGCTAATCCGCTGATCTGTTTTTGCGCCTGGAAATAGAGATCTTTGCGTTTGGCATCGTCGAGCGTCGATGCAGCGGTATCGATCAGTTCATCGGTTTGCTTGTCGCTAAAGAAGCCCAGATTGGCCCCGCCCGGCGCAAAGCTGCTGGTGTGATAGAGCGGACGCAGCTGCAGATCCGAACCATATAAACCGGAGGACCAGGACGCCAGTACCGCATCGGTGCCCTGCGCAGCTTTCTCTTTGCCATCGGCAAACGCCGCTTTGGTCCACACGCCGCTCTCCATCTGGCGCACGTTGAGTTTCACGCCGATTTTGCTCCACATGCCCTGCAGCACTTGTGCGGTACGCGCATCCGGAGCTTGCACCGCGATCGACATTGGGAAACCGTCGGCGTAGCCCGCCGCTTTCAGCAGATCTTTGGCTTTTTGCAGATCATACGGATAGTCATGCAGCGCTTTGTCGTAGTTCGGATCGACCGGTGCCAGCGCGGAGTTCGCCGGTTGTGCATAACCAAACATGATGGCTTTCACCAGCGCCTGCTGGTCGGTGGCGAGATTCAGCGCCTGACGTACGCGCACATCACTCAGCGCTTTGCTTTGGGTGTTGAGATCGACCCAGAACACCGCCGCACCCGGCGACTGTTTGAGATTAACGTTGGGGTTGTTTTTCAACATGCCGGCAAACTGCGGCGGCACCGGGTTAATAATATCAACCTGCCCCGATTGCAACGCCATATTCATCACTGAAGGCTCGCTGCTCCACGTCCATTTAATTTCATCCGGACCGGAAGATTTCCCCCAATAGTCGGGATTCTTTTTTTCAAGCACATATTCGCCGGATTTGTACTGCACCAGTTTATAAGGACCGGTGCCGTCGGCTTTATTGTTAATACTGCCTGCTTTATCCGCCGTTGGACTCACCATTAATCCCGGACCGGAGGCTAAAACAGTTAAAAAGGCCGGGTTAATTTTTTTTAGCTGAAACGTGACAGTGAGATCGTCTTTTTTCTTCACGTCCTGAATAAAGGTACGAATTTTCCCGCTACCGGCTAAACCGCGCTGCGAATTTAAATGACGCTGGAAGTTTTCTACCACCGCATCGGCATTAAATGGCGTGCCGTCGTGGAATTTCACATTTGGCCGCAGGGTAAAGGTCCAGTTAAGTCCGCTGTCATCGGATGTCCAGGACAATGCCAGCGCCGGAATGATTTTGCCGTCATCACCGAGACGCGTCAGGCCTTCGTACATCGGGTCCAGCACCGTGCCGGTGAAGGTCGCGGTTTGGTTGCCGGGGTCCATGCTGCGCGGTGGTTCGTTTTGCATGATCACCAGTTGGCTGGCAAATACGGAGGCGCTTGCCATCGACGCAATTAAACAACCGGCCAGCGTCAGTACCTTGAAATGCTTGTGTTTGCTTTCCATGAAGACCCTCAATGAATCATTGAAACGATCGGTGAAATATCCACGCTATATAAGCCACACTCGCTAAACAAAAGCCAATAGGTTGGTTCATATAATTTACTTATAATCAGATCTGCATTCAGAAATTTAACTAAATATCGTTGTATTTGTTTTCTGTCCTTATTATTGTCAGCGCATAGTGCTAACGCCGTGAGAACCTCAATGCTCAATGCCCACCAGCAACAAATTCTGCGCTTACTTATTGCGTCGCATGGCATGAGCCGCACCGCGCTTGCGGAAAAAATGAAATTAAGCAAAGCCGCCATTAGCCCGCTGGTGAAAGAGATGCTGCAGGCTGGATTATTGGAAGAGAGCGTTCCAGAATCCAGCGGCCAGGGTCGTCCATCGGTGTTATTAAAAATGCGTGCCGATAGCGCCTATTTTCTTGGTGCCTCGCTGATTGGCGAGCGCGTGGTGTTAGTGCTGATTGATATGCACGGCCGCACGCTGGCCACCACGCAAATGCCGTTGAATCTCGATCCGCCGCAGCTGGCAAAAATGATTGCGGCGGCGATTCCCGATCTGATTGCGCAGAAATCGATTTCGCAGGATCAGCTGATTGGGTTGGGCGTGACGCTGTCCGGATTTGTCGATGAAAATCAGGCCATTTGCGTGCAGTCGGCGCTGCTGGGCTGGAAAAATGTGCCGCTGGCGGAACTGTTGAAACAGCAAACCGGGCTGGAAGTGTCGTTAGAAAACGATGCCAAGGCGTTAGCGGTGAGCGAGAAGATTTTCGGCGTGGCGAAAAAGGCGCGCAACTTCACCCTGATTTCCCACGGTGACGGCATTGGTTCGGCACACTTCTTTCAGGGCCAGCTGCATCGTGGCGCACACGGCGCTGCCGGTGAAATCGCCCACTGCACCATCGAACCCGGTGGACGTCCGTGCCGCTGCGGCAAACGCGGCTGCCTCGATACGCTGGCCTCGTTAACCGCCATCCGCGAAAGCGTGCGTGACAAAGCGCTGGAGAGCGAATCGATTGCCGAGCTGGAAGCGCTGGCAGTGAAAGGCAACAGCGCGGCGATTGCCATTCTGCATCAGGCCGGTCATGCGCTGGGTTTATCCATCGCCAATATCATCCAGATGAATGACCCCGAATTAATTGTGATTGCGCATCAACCTAATGCGTTTGATGGCTTGCTGAAAACCGTGGTGATGCAGGCAATCGACAGCCATGTGCTGCCGTCGATCATCGGCAAAACGCCGATCGCCAGCATGGCAATCAACGAAGAGAGCTGGGCCAGAGCCGCAGCCAGTGTGGCGGCGTATCGTTTTATCATTCACTTACCCGACTAGCGGAGGCTGCTATGCGCATTGCTTTTGGTGGAATTCATACTGAGTGCAGTACTTATAATCCGGTGCTGAATTATGCCGACGACTTCCGCATCGTGCGCGGGGATGAACTCACCACCAACCCTTACTTCGCCTTTCTGCAGGATTATGATGCCGCGTTTCTGCCGACCTTCCACGCGCGCGCCATCGCCGGGGGTCCGGTAGCGCGCATCACCTACGACGATTTTAAGCAGGAATTCCTGACGCGCCTCGCAGCACATTTGCCGGTGGATGGCGTCTATCTCGCCATGCACGGCGCGGTCTATGTTGAAGGCATGGAAGATGCCGAAGGCGACTGGATCAGCGCCACGCGCGAGTTGGTTGGCGCGGGTTGCCCGATCACCGTCAGCTACGATCTGCACGGCAATGTCACACAGCGCATCATTGATGCCATCGATATGTTCTCGACTTACCGCACCGCGCCACACATTGATGTCGAAGAAACCATGCGCCGCTCGGTATCGATGCTGGTCAAAAGCCTGCAAACCGGCATCAAACCCGGCGTGGTGTGGGCACCGATTCCGGTGGTATTACCTGGCGAGCGCACCAGTACCGAAGATGAACCGGCTAAAAGTTTGTACGCCCGTTTGCCCGCGATAAACCAGCTGGAGCATATCTGGGATGCCTCGCTGATGGTCGGCTACGTCTGGGCCGATGAACCGCGCGCCACCGCCGCTGCGATCATGACCGGCACCGATGCCGATGTGCTGGCGGAACAGGCGGCAAAACTGGCGCTGGCTTACTGGCAGGCGCGCGATGAATTCAGCTTTGGCTGCGTCACAGGCAGCATTGAAAAGTGCGTCAGCATGGCTATCGCCAGCGAAACCGCGCCGGTGATTCTGGCCGATTCCGGTGAT
>NZ_DALYOQ010000002.1:14925-24426 GCF_031974595.1 Pantoea sp. CTOTU46764
GCGGCGGCGTTGGCGATCGCGCGGATGTGTTGGCGGAGCTAATTCGCCGGGATGCACAGGGCGTTATCGTCGCCGGTATTACCGATAAACCCGCCACCGATGCAGCATTTGCTGCCGGCGTTGGCGCAATCTTAACACTGACCGTTGGCGCGTCGCTCGATCCAGCCGGTGGCAAAGTGCAGGCCGAATTTGTGGTGAAGCATCTTAGCGATGATCCGCGTTCGCTGGCGAAACAGGCGCTGCTGCAAACCGGCGGCATTACGTTGGTGGTCGCCGATCGTCGCCGTCCATATCACAACCTGGCGGATTTCGCCCTGCTCGGCCTCGATCCTGCCACCGCTAAAATTGTGGTGGTGAAGTCGGGTTATCTGTCGCCGGAACTGGCTCCGCTGGCTAATCCAAACCTGATGGCGCTGTCGGAAGGCGTGGTCGATCAATATGTGGAACGCCTAACCCGCAAACGCAAATTGCAGCCCGCCTATCCGTTTGATAGGGATTTCAGCTTCCTACCGGTGAGCAGTTTGTCTGCACGCTTTGTGAAAGCAAAATGAATATGTCAGCCTCAGCAGTCGCACCGGTGCTGCGCATCGAAAATCTGACCGTCGCCTTCCGCGTCGACGATCAATGGCGCGAAGTGGTGAAAAACCTGTCCTTAACCGTTAACGCCGGTGAAACGCTGGCGATTGTGGGTGAATCCGGTTCGGGGAAAAGCGTTACCTCAATGGCGATCATGCGCTTACTCAACATGCGCCACGCGCGCGTCAGCGGCAAAGTGTTGCTGAACGGCGTTGATCTGCTGACGCTGAGCGAATCCGCCATGCGTGATATTCGCGGCAATGCGGTGGCGATGATTTTTCAGGAACCGATGACTAGCCTGAATCCGTCGTTCACCATCGGCAATCAAATTGCTGAGGCGTTGATCAATCACCGCAAAATCAGCAAACGCGCCGCGCGTGAAGAGACCATTCGACTGCTGGAGAAAGTGCGCATTCCCAATGCGGCGAAACGCTTTAATGATTATCCGCACCATTTTTCCGGCGGCATGCGCCAGCGCGTGATGATAGCGATGGCGCTGGCGCTGCGTCCCAAACTGCTGATTGCCGATGAACCGACCACCGCACTGGACGTCACCATTCAGGGGCAAATTCTTGACCTGATTAAGACCTTGCAGGAAGAGGAAGGCACGGCAGTGCTGTTTATTACCCACGATATGGGCGTGGTAGCGGAAGTGTCAGATCGCACGCTGGTGATGTATCAAGGTGATGTGATGGAAACCGGCACCACTGCCGCGATCTTCTCCGCGCCCGCCGCCGATTACACCCGCACGCTGATTGCCACCGTGCCGCAGCTTGGCGCAATGCGCGGCATTGCTGGGCCGCGTAAGTTTTCCTTTGATGAGCACGACGCGCCTGATGCCAGTCGCGTGCCGACATCGCAGCAGCCGCTGCTATCGGTGAAGAATCTCAGCACCCGCTTCAGCATCCACGAAGGCGTGTTCAGCCGCAAAACCGGCGCGGTACATGCGGTGGAAAACATCTCGTTCGATTTGATGCCGGGTGAAACTTTGTCGCTGGTCGGCGAATCCGGTTGCGGGAAATCCACCACCGGACGTTCGCTGACGCGCCTGGTTACGCCCGACGCGGGCGAGGTGGCCTTTGATGGTTACGACGTGCTGAATCTCTCAACTCACGAACTGCGCACCTTGCGCCGCGCCATGCAGATGATTTTTCAGGATCCGTTTGCCAGCCTTAATCCGCGCATGTCGGTGCTGGAAGCGCTCACCGAACCTTTTCTTCAACACCGTTTAGGCAGCAAAGCCGAGGCGCGTGCGAAAGCCGCTTCACTGATGGAGCGCGTCGGATTATCCGCCAGCATGATGAAACGCTATCCGCATGAGTTTTCCGGCGGCCAGCGCCAGCGTATCTGCATCGCCCGTGCGTTGATGCTCGATCCGAAAATGATCATCGCCGATGAATCGGTGTCGGCGCTGGATGTCACGGTAAAAGCGCAAATCATCAATCTGCTGCTCGACCTGCAGCAGAGCCTCGGCTTGTCATATCTGTTTATTTCACACGATATGGCGGTGGTCGAGCGCATCAGCCATCGCGTGGCGGTGATGCTGCTCGGTGAGATCGTCGAGATCGGCCCGCGCGCGGCAATTTTTGAAAATCCGCAGCATGATTACACGCGCAAACTTTTGTCGTCGGTGCCGGTGCTCGATCCGGCGCGCCGCCATGTGAAGCGCCAGATTGACATCAGCGAACTGAAAAGCCCGGTACGTGCGCTGGGATTTGTGCCTGAAGCGCGGCGTTATCGCGAAGTGAGTGACGGGCATTGGGTGATGGAATAAACGCTTTTGTAGGGTGCGCATTCATGCGCACCTGGTAGAAGGTCGCCATGAATGGCGACCCTACGCGCTTACAACTCAAACATTTTCCCGCCGCTAAAACTCCAGTCCTCGGGCTGGGTTTGCTGAATAATGATCATCAAATCATGGGGATCAAGATTAAGCCGCTGCTGCAGCCGTTCACTCAATATCCTATAGGTTGCCCGCTTCTGTTCCGCGCTGCGCGGTTTACCTGCCACGATATTCATCAACACATAGCGATCGCTGCGACCGCCGCTGAGATGGTGGCGTTCATAAATAAAACGCGGCGCCGCCAGCGATTCAATTACCTGGAAACGATCGTCGGGCGGTACGTTGAACTCGGCGACCAGCACCTCATGCAACGTGTCCGATAAGATTTGCAGATCGGCATCGCTCCAACCGTCGCGCACGGTGATTCGGGTCAATGGCATCAGTTGTTCTCCTGTTGCAGCAAAGCCAGTGCGGTGACCGCAGCGGGCCATCCGGCGTAGAACGCCTGATGAGTAAATAACTCCACCAGCTCTTCACAACTCAGTCCGTTCTGCTGCGCAAATTCAAGATGCCACGGCAGCTGCTGCTCGCGGCCCAGGGCGCTAAGTGTGGCGAGCGTGATCAAACTGCGCTCACGCGGTGACAGCACCGGGCGCTGCCAGATATCACCAAACAACACCTGCTGGGTTAACTCGGCCAACTTCGGTGCGACCTGCTGTAACGAATTGCAATCCAGTGACTTACTCATGATTTTCTCCGGCATTAAATAGGCAGCGATTGTGGCGCGCTGCTACAATCCTGAAAATCATATTATTCAGGACTCATAGTCCCGCTTTGAAGGATGGTCATGGAGAAGATTCCGGTCTCGCTTGATAGCGATGCGCTGCGCAGTTTTGTGTTGGGAATCGAGTGCGGCAGCTTCGCGCTGGCGGCGCAGCAGCTGTGCCGCTCGACGTCAGCGGTTAGCGCCCAGTTAAAAAAGCTGGAACAGCAATGCGGTATGGCGCTGGTGACCAAACGCGGTCGTCATCTGGCGCTCACGCCCGGCGGCGAAATCTTGCTGAGCTATGCGCGCCGTCTGCTCAGCCTGAATGATGAAGCCTGGCGCGCGGTGCGCGGCGAGTTGTTGCAGGGTGATGTGCGTATTGGCATGCAGGAAGATTTCGGTGAGTCGCTGATGCCCGGCATTCTTGGCCCATTTAGCCGCCAGCATCCGAGTGTGCGTATCAGCGCACGCGTCGATCGCAATCAGCCGTTGTTGCAGGCGATGGCCGAGCAAAGTCTCGATATGGCGCTACTTTGGCAAGGTGATAATTTACCCGCGCAAAGTGAGTTGCTAGGCCAGACGCCGCTGGCGTGGATCGGTGCGCAAGAGTTCGATATTCGCTGCTTGCTCGCGCGTGGTGAAGCTATACCGCTGGTGATGTTTGAAGCGCCATGCTTGATGCGTACACGTGCGCTGAACGTGCTGGAACAGGCTGGGCTCGACTGGCGTGTTGTGTTTACCAGCCACAGTTTGAGCGGCATCTGGGCAGCGGTGCGGGCTGGATTGGGTATTACCTTGCGCAGCAAGATCGGTTTACCTGCAGGATTGCATGCCCTGAACGCTCAACTGCCCGCCGTGGGAAGTATGGGTATCGCACTGTGGCAACATAATGCTAACGATGCCGCCCAGCAAATGCTGGCGCAGCTTACGCGACATGGGGTGGCGGGATATCTTCCGCTTATCAAACCGACATTAACGTGAAACTGGGATAAAGCGGAGAGGTGCGGCCCATTCCTGCTAGTTTCCGCCCGGCACGCTTCAGTTAAATCAAACCTTCCGCTGCTATTTTACAGCTAGAATGTTTCCCGCATTATTCTTTCATACACAACAGACAAAATACCGCTCGGCTATTAGGATGGTGAGTGTGGAAATATTGCCAGGCGTGTTCCGGTGAATAAAAAGATCCCATAAAAACACGATTATCGTAGGCCGGCGCCATACGACAGCTTTCACGGTGCAAGTCGCAGCAACCCTCGCTATCTTCCTGAGCAAAGACGTAAAAATCCGTTGTAGGTAATTTCATCCGCGACACCTCGTGGGCAGAGATAAATATTAATGAATAAAAATCTTTAAAATCGCCCGTTGCGGATACTATTTTTTAACTTTTTAGCAACCAGCTCACAGTGAGCTGAAATTAATTATAGCCTGCGAGAAACCTGCTGTCTTTAATAAAATAAAAAGAGATTATTTAACCAGAGCGAAATAAAATTGAAATTTAAATAATTATATTTCAATTCCCCCTTTGTCGTTACGCTTAACAGGGCCAACATTTACTGTTAATGGCCGTGATTATTTATGAATATCCACTAAGATTTATCTTAAAAAAAAGATCTCCATTTTCGATCATTTAAACTTAAGTAAACTTAAATTTAAACACCGGAGATAATACTATGTTCAGTTACACTATCCGTGTCGAATTAAAAGACCCCACCGCTGGCACGCAAATAGAACTGCTGTATGCGATGCTTGAGAATGGTTTTGCGCGCAGTTTAGTCTGTGAGAAAGGTTATGCGTATGTGTTACCCACCAATGAATACGTTTATGTAGGTAGCGAGAATATAAGGGGTTTAACTGACAGAGTTGTCACTTTGGTGAGTGAATTTAGCGAAAATCCTTCGGTGATGATTACCCAATCAACCGCGAGGTGCTGGTCAGGGCTGCGCGGCGTAAACCTCGCATGAAAGATAAGATAAACGCCCTCTCATGGCAAAGACGGCGTTTATCAATCTATTTAAACAAACTTAAAATTTAATTAATTAGCCCGGATAAATACCGCGATCTTTACGTGCCAGCAGAATACGCTCGCAGGCAACAATATAAGCAGCAGTACGCAATGAGCAGCGCTTTTCAGCGGCCTTATCCCAAACGTGCACCATCGCTTCTGTCATGATGCGGTCCATACGCTGGTTAATCTCATCTTCGCTCCAGAAGAAGCTCGCCATATCCTGTACCCATTCGAAGTAACTCACCGTTACCCCGCCTGCGTTACAGATTACGTCTGGCACCACCTGCACGCCGCGACTTGCCAGCATATCATCCGCATCGGGATACGTTGGGCCGTTAGCCCCTTCCAGCACTAATTTGGCGCTGATGATTTCTGCGCGCTCGCGGGTAATTTGCCCTTCCAGCGCAGCCGGGATCAGGATATCCATGGCGGTGGTCCAGAACTGTTCTCTGTCGATCTCACGCGCACCTGGGAAACCGGCAATCTGTTTATGTTCGATCTGCCACGCAGTCAGCGCCGCTAAATCGATGCCGCCTTCGTTGAGTAAGGTTGCGGTGTGATCCTGAATCACTACCACGCGCGCACCAGCTTCGGCGAATAGACGCGCCGCTTCGCTACCCACGTTACCAAAGCCCTGCAACGCCACGCGTGCGCCTTCAATGGTGATGTTGGAGCGTTTTGCCACTTCACGACCGGTAATAAATACGCCACGGCCCGTGGCTTTCTCACGGCCTAACGAGCCGCCAAGATGAATCGGTTTACCGGTGACAACGCCGGTAATGGTGGTGCCGTGGTTCATCGAGTAGGTATCCATCATCCAGGCCATGACTTTGCCATTGGTGCCGACGTCGGGCGCGGGAATATCTTTTTGCGGACCGATAATCAAGCCGATTTCACTGGTGTAGCGACGGGTTAAGCGCTCCAGTTCACCTTCAGACAGCGAGTGCGGATCGACGCGAATACCGCCTTTTGCGCCGCCATAAGGCAGGTTAACCGCCGCACATTTGATGGTCATCCAGGCTGACAGCGCCATCACTTCATTCAGGTCAACTGCAGGATGGTAACGTACGCCCCCTTTGCCCGGCCCGCGCGAAAGATTGTGCTGTACGCGATAGCCCTCAAAGTGGCGAATCGAGCCGTCATCCATCTGCACCGGGATGTCGACAATCAGTGCTCTTTTGGGATGACGCAGGGTTTCGATCCAGCGAGACAATTCACCAAGATGAGGCGCAACGCGGTCAATTTGGCTCAGGTAGGTAGTCCAGGGAGATGTACTGCTTTCAGAAGCGTAAGATAACTTTTCCATGAGAAGCCTGTAGGTTCAGAGTTATTTATATTGAAAAGACGTGGAAAGGTGATGCATTGCACTAGACGGAAAGTAATTTAACACCTTTTAAGAAAAGCGGGTTGCGTTGAATAAGGAGGATTTAACTTTTTAGATACAAAAATTCGTGAAAGAGTGAATAACTAAGCATTAAAAAAACCCCACATGTGGTGCATATCCATGCAGTTAATATTCACTAAATTGCATAAAATTGGATTTTATTCCTATTTTTCAGTTCTTTGATGGCTATCAAAAAGTGAATAAACTGTTATTTTTCCGCATTGACTTTGTTAACTCACACCACCACGATGAGTAAAACCTAGCCGGAAACCTCCATCATGAATTAGCGTTTTATTAATTTCGTTTTTCTTTCATCTATTTAAGCATGCCTCTTTAAGGTTCAACTCCTTATTTGCCATTGATGCTTGCGGGCAGGCATCGTCATGCGTCTTTTTGCCAGACTGAAGGAATCAGTGTGTCTAACAAACCTACACAAGAGCAGATTCAGCCTGCTCGGACTCACGACGCCTCGCAAAAACTGCAGCGAGGACTGAGCGAACGTCATATTCAGATGATCGCGCTGGGCGGATCGATCGGTACCGGGCTGTTTATGGGCGCGGGACGTAATATTGCGGTGGCCGGAACCTCGATATTAATCATCTATATTCTGGTCGGCTTCTTCAGCTATATGGTGATGCGGGCGATGGGCGAAGTGCTGCTTAGCCGGCTCGACTATCGCTCATTTGCCGATTTTGTTGGTGATTATCTTGGGCCGAAAGCCAGCTTCTTTCTGGGATGGTCGTACTGGCTAAGTTGGGTGGTGACCTGCATTGCGGATGTGGTGGTGTGTGGCGCGTACATGCAATATTGGTTCCCGGAAATGTCAGCGTGGATACCCGCGTTGTTCACCCTCGGCATTCTGTGTCTGTTTAACATGTTGTCGGTGAAGGCTTTTGGTGAAGCTGAATTCTGGTTTGCGCTGATCAAAGTGATTACCATCATCGCGCTGATTATCACCGGCGGATGGATGGTGTTTAGCGGCTGGACCTCGCCGGATGGCGTTAAAGCTTCAGTGCATAACCTCACCGATCCCGCCGTGTTTATGCCGCATGGCATCACCGGTTTTCTTGCTGGTTTCCAAATCGCGATTTTCTCTTACACCGGCATTGAGCTGCTCGGCACCATGACGGCAGAAACCCGCGATCCCGAGAAAATTCTGCCGCGCGCAATTAACTCTCTGCCGCTGCGGATTGTGATTTTCTACATGCTCTCGATGATGGTGATCATCGCGGTGACGTCATGGCAAGGCGTGTCGCCGGATACCAGCCCATTCGTGACGCTGTTTGCCAAAGCCGGATTGCCCGCGGCGGCGGCGATCATCAACTTCGTGGCGCTCACCTCGGCAATGTCTTCCGCCAACAGCGGCGTCTACTCCAGCACCCGCATGTTATATGGCTTGTCCGTCGAGAAGCATGCGCACTGGCAGTTCCGTATTTTGTCGCGCACCACACGTATTCCGCTGCGCAGCCTGCTGTTCTCCTGCTTCTGCATGCTAAGCGGCACCTTGCTGCTGTTCCTGGTGCCGAATGTGACAACGCTGTTCACCATCGTTTCAACGCTGGCCGCGATTCTGGTGATCTATTGTTGGGGCATGATTCTGGTCTCATATCTTGTATACCGCAGACAGCGTCCGGATCTGCATCAGAAATCCAAATTCAAGATGCCCGGCGGCAAAGTGACGGCCTGGGGAACACTGATGTTCTTCCTGTTCTCGGTGGTGATCATGATATTTGATCCCGACACGCTCGCTGCATTAGCTGCTTCACCGGCGTGGTTTATTGCGCTGTGGCTGTGTTGGAAGATGAAGGAGAAGCGGAAAACGGCAGTGAAGGTAGCGGCCTGATCGGGCCGTTACTTCATCAGCACCTGAAACTGCGGATTAAACTCGTCGAAAATCGGCAGCGCGGCGGCACCTAACGCGGCAGTATCGCTGCCGGTCATACCTACTTTAACGCGTGTTCCGGTGAGGTAGCGGCCGCGCACCGATTGATAGAGCGGCGGCAGGCGACGAATGATTTTATCCAGCAGCACCGCCGGCATCATGCCGCCGATGATCACGCTTTCAGCATCGAAGATGCACTCCAGCAGGTTAATCGCCTGACGCAGTGGCGTTAACACGGTATCGATCCATTTATCAAACAGCGCCGGATCGACTTCCAGCAAATCTTCCGGCAAGGCGGTCATCGGATCGAGCCCGCAAAACTCGTACGCCGCCTGCAATGAAACATAGCGTTCTAAACAACCATGATTACCGCAGTAACATTCGCGTCCGCCTGGTTCCACCACCACATGCCCGACTTCACCGGCGTTATGTGCATGGCCGCTATAGACGTGGCCATCCATGATGATGCCCGCGCCCAACCCGGTGCCGATGTAGAGATAGACAAACGAATTGAGCTGTCGCGCCACGCCATGAAAGCGTTCGCCAATTGCCGCCACGGTGGCATCGTTTTCCAGCGTTACCGGTACGCCGCTCATCGCAGCGAGTTTGGCTTCGATATCCACCTGTTCCCAGCCGTGCAGCGTGGTTGGCCCCATCGAAGAGATGCCCTCAACGCCAAACGGACCGGGCATCACCACGCCAATGCCCAGCACTTTCTGCCAGCGATCGCCCAGCTGCGTTTTGATCTCGCTGAGCACTTCGGCGATGCGCGCTAATGTGGCATCCGGTTGCGGCTTTTGTACCAGAATAAGGCGGCGGAAGTGAATTTCGCCGGTGAGATCCACCAGCACAATCAGCAGCGTTTGGTGATCAAGATGGATGCCGATCGAGAAGGCGCTGGCGGGATTGAGCGTCACCGGAATCGCCGGTTGACCGCGCCCTTGCTTGCGCGGCGCGCAGCTGGTAAGCAGTTCGGCCTGCTCCAGCTCCGCCACGATATTCGACACGGTTTGCGGCGTCAGCGCGGTAAGACGAGCCAGTTCGGCGCGGGTCAGTTCACCGTGCAGGCGAATGGCTTCAATGATTACACGGCGATTGTGCGCCC
>NZ_DALYOQ010000002.1:24436-72759 GCF_031974595.1 Pantoea sp. CTOTU46764
GACGTTTTCACCTTGCTCCCTTCCCTTTAATTCCACACGCTGCGGATAGCCGCATCAATATCTATGATCGGCCACACATTTTACAACCTTTTCGGGAAGGGAAAGAGGATTGGCCTGGCGCATGAATCACTGCGCCAGGCTCGCGCGAGCGCTAAATCAGCTTAATAGCTCACCGGCTTAATCACCTGATAGCCGGGTTGGTTAATATATTTTTCCAACACCTGTTCTGACCAATGTTGTTTGGCGACTGGTTGAATCGTCATCGAAACATACTGACTTTTCACACCCAATTTTTCGGTGATAATTTCAGTCAGCGCCTGAGATAGTGCGTCGAGATCGAGACTCTCTTCTGGACCTTGATGAAAGCTCACATTGAGATGCGGCATCGTTTGGGTTCTCCTTATAGTCAGTGATTACGGCAATAGGTGTAATGCGCCATGGCAATCTCTCCAGCCACGCGTGCCGTATTGATTAGTACCGCTTTGTTGGCTTCTGCTGAACGCCCCGCCGTCATCTCTTCCACGGCTTTCATAATGAATTTCGTTACACCATTACCGTTAATACCCTGCAGCTTCGCCTGGGAGATAGCGTTGTCAATGGCTTGCTGAACCTCCTCGCTGTTGATGGCATCCTCTTCACGGGTTGGGGTAGCAATCACCATTCCGGCGGCCCCTGGCAGCGCCCGGTTGATTTCAATCGCACGCGCAAGTTGCGGTGCTGAATCCAGGCGCATTGGACTTTTAAAGCCGCTGTTACGGCAATAGAACGCCGGAAACTCATCGGTTTGCCAGCTGACAAGCGGTACACAATGGGTTTCGAGATACTCCAACGTGAGACCCACATCAAGGATGTTTTTAACGCCGGCACAGATTACCGTCACTTTTGAACGCGTTAACTGGATGAGATCGGCGGAAATATCCATTGATGTTTCCGCACCACGATGAACACCCCCCAATCCGGCAGAGGAGAAGAAAGGAATGCCCGCTAATTCAGCAATCACCAACGACGACGCTACGCTGGTGGCTCCCATCGCACCGGTCGCCAGAATAAACGGCAACTCGCGACTGGAGACTTTGGCTATATTTTTTTGAGTGGCGAAACGTTCTATTTGTTGATAATCCATACCCACCAAAATTTTACCGTTATCGATACCAATAGTGGCAGGAATCGCGCCGCTTATCCGCACAGCCGCCTCGACCTTTAATGCCGTTTCAATATTATCGGGATAATTAAGCCCGTGGGTAATCACATTGGATTCCAGCGCAACAACGGGGTGTCCTGATTCAAGTGCTTGCTTCACTTCGGGTTGAAATTCGAGTTTAAATTCGCTGTTACGCATGCGCCTGTTCCTTACACGGTTGAGTAGTAAATAAGGTGTGAATCAATTCATGGATGCCGTGCTGTTTAAGCACCGCATAGTGATCGACTGATAACTCAATAATGGTTGGCGGTTGTCGACTAAATGCTGGCGCATGCTCTAAAAATGAGTAATGGTCGCCTTGTGCTTTTACAATGGTAACAGACGCGTTGAGTTGGCGATTTTGCAACTCCGGGAATTGATAACTAAACGCATAAGTGGTTTCGACGATGTGAATAATGCGCTCAACCATTTCACGTTGTAACAACGGAAACCGCTGGCAAATAAAGCCAATAAACTCTGCTTTAGTTTTGCAACTACTCAGGCAGCGATCCAGTAACGGCCCCTCAACCTGATGGGCAAATACCGAGAACAGAATGGCCAGAAATACCGGATTATCAAAAGCGGCTTTATGCTCGTATCGTTGTTCTCGCTCCATTTGCGTGATGGGCGCGCCCGGCGCTAATAGAGACAGTGACTCAACAACATCACCTTGCGCTTCGAGTTGCGCTGCGGTTTCAAAAGCCACGCGCGCGCCAAAAGAGTATCCCCAAAGTGTGTAAGGACCGGTTGGCTGTATCGCTTTTATCTGGCGAATATCTTCCAGTGCCATTTGCTGAATGGTTGGCAGTGGTATTTCACCTTCATTTATACCTCTCGCCTGAATGCCATAAAATGCACGCTGATCAGGAATATGCTGCGCCAGTAATTTGAGATTTAACGGATATCCTCCCAAACCTGGCCAGCAGAAAATCGGTTTTTCCGCAAAATCATTCAGTTTGATCAGACGGGAATATTCAACGTCGGATTGAATACAATTTTCTACCGCAGTCGCTAAACCTGCGATATGAGGCGTATGAAATATCACCTGCAGAGGAAGTTTAATATTGAAGGTTTTATTGATGCGATTAACCAGCGCAACCGCAGTTAACGAGTTGCCGCCACCGGTAAAGAAATCGTCCGTGGCAAATACCGCTTCCCATTTCATTACCGCGCACCAAATTTCGGCAATTTTCTTTTCGGTCGCGGATTTAAGCGGCACCCTCTCTTGCCCATCGTCTGTATGCGTTAATTCTGGAAGCGCTTTCAGTGCCTGATGGTCAACTTTGCCATTGGCCGTCTGCGGGAGATTATCCAGGATGATCACTTTATTCGGGATCATATATTTTGGCAGCTGTGCCGCCAGGTCTTCCTTGAGTAGTTCAACTGGACCCTGCATATGAATGCGATCCTCATTCATTCCCTGATGCAGAAACTGCGCCTGGCTGATTGGCCCTCCCACGCAAAAATAGAGGCTCTCCATAGGCAGTTGCTGTTCCGCCAAAATTGCACGCATGCTTATCGCGGCAGGCAAGTCGTTATTACTTTTCGAGCTGTAGCCGGATGACATCAGGCCCAACCGTTGTGTATTCGCTTGTAAACGATGCATTTCACGACCCGCAAGGATGTAATGTTCTTCACGATCGCCGCCATTACACACCACACTGATTCCGAACTGCGCGCGGTCAAACACCCTTTGATTAATCGCGATGACATCCCTTTTCTGCAACATGCTGGTCGAAAGGAAATGCAATTCACCTGCCTGGTACTGATAAAGTCCGGCATCTAAGTCCGGGAGCGGCTGCTGCATTTGTAAATAGAGTTCAGGTTGCACGCGGCTCGCTGCAACCGGTTGATGATCAACGACGTAGCAACCCAGATAATCGTCATCGTGGCTGCCTTGATACCACTCAGGTAATGCGCCGCGTAATAGTGCGGCTTGATGTACATGAAGCCCCAATTCGGGCAGCAACTCGTCAAAAAGACCGAGCATGTGACCAGTTTCCATCTCCAGTACTTCACGCAGATTATTTTTATAAACCGGCTCAATCGCCTGTCGATTACCGACAAAATGCAGCCGGAAAACGGGATCCTTTGTCGGTTGCAATGAGGCAATAGGTAGCAAGCAGTGATGAACAGGATGGTAGTAATAGATCGCGGGGGGTAATCCGGCACAACCCTTTAATTCCAGGTAGAGTTGTGTGGCGTAGAGTGCGCCCGGCGATGCATAGGCGTATTTGGGTAATAACCGCTCATCACTGACAAATTGCCCAAAATTGCGTAACAGCTTGCCCAGTTTATCCAGCGTGAGCGTCGCGAGATTTTCATCTGTGCAGCTCTCTATGGGCTGACGTTGTAAAAGATCGATTAAATCCTGGCGCGTCAGCGACGGTTCGCCGTCAAAAAAACGATAGGTTTTACGACCAAAGGCCGTCGTGCGCTGTTGATGGTCTGAAGCGATATAAGGCAGCGTGATGCTACTGGATAATTGGGCCGCTGATAACATTCGGCAACCCGCATTGGACAACTGCGCTTTCACCTGCAACTTACTCGATTTAGAGAGATGGTGACGATCGTGATTGCCTTGATCCATCAGCGCCGCCTGGCGTTTGTCCAGCTCAACACAGGCGACCAACGTCTGATAACCCGAGCGCGGATCTTGTTGAACCACAACCGCCGCTGTTTTTACCCAGTGATGATTTTCAATTGCCAGGCGAATCTCATCCAGTTCTACCCGATAACCGCGTAGCTTGATCTGATTATCCACGCGCGCCACAAAGTGGGTATTACCATTCGGATCCTGACGAACTAAATCGCCAGTTTTGTATAAGCGATCGTGACCTGCCATTATTTTTCTGGGATTCGGCAGGAATTTTTCATCGGTGAGTTCAGGTCGCTGATAGTAGCCTTTAGCGACCTGCAAACCAGAAATATAGAGTTCACCCGTTTCACCCGGCACGACAGGTTCACCCGCGGGATTAAGCACATGATAAAGCGTATTGGCCGCAGGTTTACCAATGGCGATGGCATCGGGATAAGCAGCGATCAACTCAGGATCCAGCGTAAAACTCGACGCGTTGATGGTGCATTCGGTTGGACCATACAAATTGGTCAATGCAGCGTGCGGTAAACGCTGGAAAAACGCCTGCGCCAGATTGCGAGTCAGAATCTCACCGCCACTAAATACGTGCTTTAACGCACAGCAGTCCTGGAAAAGGGGGTGTTCGACCAGTGCCTGCAACAACGTGGGTACAGATTGCAACACTGTCACCTGCTCGCTAATGAGGGTGTTGATCAATGCATCCGGATCCCGATAGCAATCCTTTGGACCCATAATCACCTGGCTACCAAAGGCCGGTGCCAGAATTTCCCACTGTGCGGCATCAAAACTGGCCGGGGTTTTCTGCAAAATGCGGTCATTGTGGTCAAAACCAAACTGACTTTTTAGCCAGGCCATCTGGTGAGAAATATTCGCATAGCTCACCATCACGCCTTTTGGTTTACCGGTGCTACCCGATGTATAGATCATATAGGCTAGCCGCTCCCGGTGGTGGCACGGGTGGCGAGGAACAGTGGCTGCGGCACTGGCCTGAAGGTCATCCAGCGTGATGATAGTAATCTCTTCTGTCACCATCGCAGCGAGTTGCGCCTTAAGATGCGGCTGGGTAAGTACCATCTTGATGCCCGAATCCTCGATCATATAGCGCAGACGATCGGCAGGATAATCCGGTGCCAGCGGCAGGTAGGCGCGCTCAGCCGCTAGAATGCTCCATGCGCCGCAAATCATCTCAACCGAAGGTTCACAATAAAGTCCGATGTACTGCAATTCGGTATCAATCAACGCGTTGAGTTTCTTTCCATTGCTCCAAATCTGCTGAAAAAAATGACGATAACTCAATGAGTTTTGCGCATCTTTGACCGCAATTTGCTCAGGGAAATGGCGCGCATGGGTTTCAAGCATGGCGAATAAACTTACTGAGTGACTGCTATGACTACGTTCTGAAAAGGATTCTGAAACAGCAGGCGATATTGGGGCTTTGACCGTCATGATAATGTAATATTCCCAGCAGTTATAGTTCACACAAAAGATACTTTTGCAGTTAGCAAAGTCAAGTATCTTTTTGGAAAGATATTTCTTAAAGAGGAATTATGCCGGGAAAAAGGTCAATAAAGGATTAACCGGCCTGGAGTCAGGCCGGTATCGGAACTACTTTTCGTTAGCTAATAACCAGCTACGTAACAGCGATGCCAATTGTTCTCGCTGCTCTTGACTTAACGGATTCAGAATCTCATCTTCATTGGCGACATGTTCTGATATAGCTTTATCTATCAATGACTTTCCTTTTTTTGTCAGGCTCAAGTTACAGCTCCGGCGATCTTCTTCGCTGTAAATCCTTTCAATTAAATCACGCTGAACCAACTGCTCAACCCTTGTACTCATCGCCCCAGAGGACAACATCAATGTTTGGTAGAGTTCTGTAGGTGTCGTCAGCGAATTGAACCGCCTGAGCGCCGCCAGAATATCAAACTCGATAGCGCTCAGATCGTTGTTTTTAAATGTTTTATCGAGCTTCTTATCAACAATTCTGCTCATGCGGCTGATGCGGCCAAGCACGCCCATGGGTGAACAGTCCAAATCGGGGCGTTGTTGCAGCCACTGGACGAGTAATCTGTCTACATGGTCATACTGCATGGTGTTCCTCATAAAAGAAAAAGAGACTTGAAAATGAATTATAGTTGTGTTTATCTTTTTAATGAGTATCTTTTTGAAAAGATACTATCGTGAAAGATATATTCATCTTATCACTCTATTACTGTTTCTCAAGGATCAATAGGACTGACCTATGTCAACACTGCCCAACGTTCACGTGTTACCCGATTCTGCCTGGCTATCCCATTTACATCTCAGGATGCGTAATCGTTCGGCCAACCTGAACACCTTCACACACCATGCAAATCAGGTGATACGTTTGCTGCTGCAAAGCGCCGCACAGCACTTGCCCTACTCTGATGAGATAGTGACCACGCCAATAGGTGATCCTTTTACGGGTAAGGCACTTGTCCGTGATGTCTGTGGGGTATCCGTGATTAGAGCGGGTGAAAGTATGGAGAGTGAGTTCCGCGCCATGTTTCCGCATCAACCTATCGGTAAGATCCTTATTCAGCGCGATAAAGAGTCGAAACTTCCGCACTATCTTTATTCACATTTACCTGCAGGTATTGCTGGCATGAGCGTCATGCTTTTCGAGCCGATGCTGGCTACCGGCGGTTCGCTGCTGAAAGCGATTGATATTCTCAAAGAGAGTGGCGTTGCTATTGAGAATATGATCGTAGTCAACGTGCTTGCTTCCCCTGCGGGTATTCAGCGCCTGGTCGAAACCTGGCCCGATTTGACCATCATCACATCATCGATTGAAAAAGGGATGACGGATTCTGCCTTTATGCGGCCTGGTATTGGTGATTTTGGCGATCGCTACTTTGGCACTTATCCGGGCGTGCATCATGAATAAGTTTGCCACGCTAATAAACATTATGATCACTGCGCTGGCGCCGATCATTTGGGGCAGTACCTATATTGTGACGACGCAGACCTTACCGGCCAATATGCCCTTACTGGCCTCGGTTATCAGGGCGTTATTAGCCGGCATTATTTTATTGCTGTTTTGCCGCGTGCGACCTTACGGCGTTTGGTGGTTAAAAATGGCGGCGTTAGGATTTCTTAATATTGGCCTGTTTTTTTACTGCCTGTTTGCCGCCGCTTATTTTTTGCCTGGTGGTCTGGCATCACTGGTGATGTCCTGCCAGCCAATCATTGTTATGGTTATTGGCGCATCGGTGTTTCGGCATAAGCTCAGCATTATGCATGTGTTTTCCGCGCTGGTTGGTGTGGCTGGCATTGGGCTACTGGTGTTAAACAGCGCCGTTCAGCTTAATACGCAGGGAATTATGGTTGGATTAGTTGGCACCACCAGCATGGCGATGGGCATTTTGCTCACCAAGCATTGGGGACGACCAGCCAATATGTCTTTACTGGCATTTACCGGCTGGCAATTGACGCTAGGCGGTTTAATGTTATTGCCTGCGGCGCTTTGGCTGGAAACGTTTCCTTCTCGACTTACGCTAACCAATATTATTGGCTACGGCTGGTTAAGTCTGGCGGGCGGCGTGTTTGGCTACTTTGTCTGGTTCCGTGGCATTGAAAAACTACCGCCGGTTACCACTTCTTTCCTGGGTTTTATGAGCTCTTTATCTGCTTGTGTGCTGGGCTATTTGATCCTCGGCCAAACCTTCACCCATTTACAGCTGGTGGGATGTGTAGCGATTGTTACGGCTATTTATCTGGCTCGTCCGCGTCATGATAAATCCCAATCACCTGTCGCTTTACCACAAAGAAAGCTGGGCCATTAATTTTCAGTTAGCTTTTTGTATTGAGAGACAATCAATGAATACGCCTCAAACTATTATTATGTTTGACCTCGACGGAACACTTTTTGATACCGCTCAGGCCATCCCTTTAACATTTAATGCAGCTTTTCGCGCATTGGATTTAAAAGAATTACCGCAAGCGTTAATCAGACAGACGATAGGCTTACCATTGGAACAAGCCTTTTCCCAACTAATGCAACTGCCCGTGAACAATTATCTGGTTGAATTAGCTGTTGAAGAGTATCAGCGTCAATTTAAACTCATCATTATTCCCGCTGCCCAATCTTTACTTTTCCCCGGTGTGATTAACGGACTGGAGACACTTAAGCGCCTGGGAATGCGCTTATCAGTGACAACCAATAAATTTTCACACAGTGCCAATACCTTACTATCTGCGGCGCACATCGCCTCACTGTTTGATATTGTTGTCTGTGCGGATGAAGTGCAGCAAAAAAAACCGCATCCAGAATCCGGGGAAAAAATCCTCGATTTTTTCAACGCCAGCAATGCACAAGCCATTATGGTGGGTGATACCACACATGACATTCTCATGGCGAACCATTTGGGATGTAAATCAATTGCAGTGACCTATGGTATTCACGATGAAAACACCTTGCTTACTGCTTCGCCAAATTCATTAGCACATGACTTTACTCAAGTGGTGCAACTTTGCCAACAATACCATCAACAGCAAAATGCTCTCATCAGTCTTGTGTGACTACCAATAGACAACACCGAGGTTATTATGCAGACATTGATCTCAAATTTTCTATCAGCCTATTTTCTGGTGGGATATATCGTCACGGCCTATGTGGTTATCCTTTTTTTTATCACTGGGAAGCATATTTTTTATGGTGTAAAAGGACGCCTTTCCGCGAAATATAAATTTGGCTATGTGATAGCGATGATATTAATCATGCCTGCCCTCTATCTCTTCCTGTTACGAGAAATTGGCATGCTGCATCGCAAATCACTTTCTGATCGATCTCACAGTCTCAGCAAATAGCAAAGATGATGGCCGCGCTGGCCACCATAAGAGACCGAATCCCAGCGCAGTGCACGCTAAAGTCGCAGTGCTGCGCTGTTTTGCACCAGAATAATGCAACTAAAAAAGAAATGGCCCCCCAATCTCTGGCTGCTATGCAAATTCGACGTCACAGCAACTTCTATGATCAGCCACACAATTTACAACCTGTTTACATGACAGCGGTAAAAATCCGTGCAAAGTAGTGTCCAGTGGCAAATGAGATTTATGCCCTGGCACATCAATTGCATAAGCTAATCGATGTCAGCCGCAGCAACCTGACAACCTGTGCGCGTTATTAAATCAATCAAATTGATTTAATAAAACACCCTCTTTTTGCATTAAGGCGGAAAACACTATGAAAATCCGATTCAACCCAGTCATGAAAGGATGTTTTGCAGCGGTTCTGTTAGCCAGCGTGGGCAACGCAGCAGCAGCAACTACGCTGAATGCACTGTTTATGACGCAGGCGGCGTACAGCGAAAATGATATACGCGCCATGACGCAGGAGTTTCAGAAAGCGCACCCGGACGTGCAGGTTAATCTTGAGTTTGTACCGTACGAAGCGCTGCACGACAAAATTGTTGCGGCGCGTGGCGCGGGCGGCAACGGCTACGATGTGGTGCTGTTCGATGCCATCTGGCCGGCAGAATTCACCAAGTTCGATCTGTTGCAGGACGTCAGCAGCCGCATCAGCGCCGACGAAAAGGGGCAGATTTTCCCGGGCGCAATGAACACCGTTGAGTTCAAAGGCAAAACCCTCGGCATGCCGTGGATCCTCGACACCAAATATCTCTATTACAACAAAGCAATGCTGGAGAAAGCCGGTATCACCACCCCGCCGCAAACCTGGCAGCAGGTGATGGATGACGCGCGCATCATCAAGCAGAAGAACATTGTGAAATATCCGCTGATATGGAGCTGGTCGCAGGCCGAAGCGCTGGTGTGCGATTACACCACGCTGGTGTCGGGTTTTGGCGGCAAATTCTATAACAATGACAAACTCGATTTCTCCTCACCGGCCTCGCTGCAAGCGGTGAAGCTGATGAAAAGCTCATTGGATGAAGGCTTGAGCAATCCGGCTTCCCGCGAATATCTGGAAGAAGATGTGCGTAAAGCCTTCTCCAACGGCGATGCGGCATTCGCGCTCAACTGGACCTATATGTACAACATGGCCAACGATCCGAAGCAAAGTAAGGTCGCCGGTCAGGTGGGCATCGTTCCCGCGCCAGGCGATGCGCCGGGTAAATTCGGTGCCGTAAACGGTTCGATGGGCCTTGGCATCACTAAAGGCAGCACGCATGCGGATCAGGCATGGCAATACATTCGCTACATGACTTCACAGCCGGTACAGAACCAATACGCCACGCTGAGTCTGCCGATCTGGAAAAGCTCGTATCAGGATCCGGCGGTGCTGAAAAACCAGGAAAGCCTGATCGCGGCGGCGGATAAGTCGCTTAACGTGATGCTGTCGCGTCCGGAAACCGCCGACTATTCGCGTCTCTCCAACACGCTGCAGCAGCAGTTGCAGCAGGTGCTGGTTGGCAGCGCAACGCCAGATGCCGCGCTGCAAGCGGTAGATAAGAGTGCGGCGCGTCTGCGCTAAGGGGCAACAATGCTGAGTTTGCGTCAACGCGAACAACGGCAGGCATGGGTGCTGCTGGCACCCATGTTGTTGGTGATGCTGTTGCTCACCGCATGGCCGCTGTTACGCACTATCTGGCTGAGTTTCACCGATGCAGCCCTGATTGGCAGCGGTGAAGCGCCGGGCTGGATTGGCTTTGAAAACTACCTGTTTGCGATCACCGATGCGGATTTCCGCAGCTCGCTGTGGCGCACGCTCTATTTCACCGTGGTGTCGGTGGCGATTGAGGGTGTGATTGGCGTGTTGGTGGCGCTATTGCTAAACCAGAAATTTGCCGGTCGCAACCTGCTGCGCGTGCTGGTGATTCTACCCTGGGCGCTGCCAACCATCGTTAACGCCATGATGTGGCGTCTCAATTTCAACCCGGATTACGGCAGCATCAACGCCCTGCTGACGCAGTTGGGGATTATTGATGGCTATCGCAGCTGGCTGGGATCGCCGGATTCTGCGCTCAACGCGGTGATGTTCGCCGATATCTGGAAAAACTATCCGCTGGTGACCTTGCTGGTGCTGGCGGCACTGCAATCGATTCCCGACGATCTGTTTGAAGCCGCACGGCTGGATGGCGCGTCGGCGTGGCGGCGTTTTCGTGCCATCACTTTCCCGGCGATTGTTGGCCCACTCAGCGTGGCGCTGGTTCTGCGCACCATCGACGCCTTCAAAATCTTCGACATCATCTACGTGATGACACGCGGCGGGCCGGTCGATAGCACCAAAACCCTGAGTTTCTACGTTTATCAGGAGTCGTTTAGCTACTTGCGGGCCGGCAGCGGCGCGGCTTACGCCATGTTGATGACCTTGCTGTGCGCGGTGCTGATCACGCTTTACATGTTGTTACTGTGGCGGCAGCGCCGCAAAGGAAGCGCTCATGAAGGTTAAAATGCGCCATGTTGGCAAATACGCCGCTGCGCTATTGGTGGCGTTTTCGGTGTTAGCGCCGATGGGCTGGCTGTTTTTGATGAGCGTCAGCGCCGCTAGCGATCTCACCCGCGTGCCACTCGAGTGGCTACCGCGCCAGTGGGATTTCACCCGCTACGGTAAGTTGTTGTCGCTGGAGCCAGGCCAGCCGGGCGTGCTGTTCTTGCATGCGCTCGGCAACAGTTTGTTAGTCGCCACAGGCGCGACAATCATCTGCTTGCTGCTGGCGATTCCGGCGGCGTTCAGCTTCTCGCGCTATCGCGGGCGCGACGGCTGGCTGTTTGCCTCACTCGCCATCTATATGGTGCCGCCGGTGGCGTTCGTGCTGCCGCTCTACTTCCTGTTGCAGCAGTTCGATCTGCTCAACACGCGGCCCGGATTGATTATCGTGTATTGCTCGCTGATTCTCCCATTCCTCACCTGGATGCTGAAAAACCAGTTCGATACGCTGCCGCAGGATATTGAACAGGCGGCGCGCCTTGATGGGCTGCGTGTCTGGCAAGTGCTGCTGCGCATTACGCTGCCGCTGGCAAAGCCGGTGTTGGGTGCCGCCGCGCTGTTTGGCTGGCTGCTGGCGTGGGACGAGTTTTTCTATGCGCTGCTGTTTACCAGCAACATCGCCGCACAAACCTTGCCGGTCACCATTGCCGGATTCACCGCCGGGCGCGCCACCGATGATGGCTTGATCGCTGCCGTCGGCATTCTGGCGTCAGTGCCACCGCTGTTTATTGCCATCTGGCTGCAAAAGACGCTGGTCAGCGGCCTTGCCAGTGGCGGGAGTAAAGGATGATGGAACATAAACTCACCGCCACGCTGTATGTGGTGGGCAATATTAATGTCGATTTGATCATGGGCACGTTGGATAACTGGCCGCAGCGCGGTACCGAAGTGATGCTGAATCACAGCGAACTGCGTCCGGGCGGATCGGCAGGCAACTGCGCGCTGGCGCTGGAAGCGATGCAGGTGCGCCATCGCGCGGTGGCTAATCAGGGCAACGATGGCCTGAGTGCCTGGCTGGCGAGTCATTTTCCGCACAGCGCCGCGCACTGGACGCGCTACAGCTGCGAAACCTCGCTTACGGTTGGCGTGACGCATTCGGATCACGAGCGATCCTTCCTGAGTAATCTCGGCCACATCGTGCAACTCACCGCGCAGGATGTGCTGGATCAGCTGCCTGCTCAAGCGGCTAACGGCGATATCGTGCTGCTGTGCGGCACCTTTTTGTGTCTGCATCTGTATGACGAATATCCGGCGCTGCTTTCAGAGTTACAGCAGCGCGGTTTTATCACCGCCGTCGATACCGGCTGGCCGCCGCAGGGCTGGACGGACGAGGTGCGCCAGCAAGTCACGCAATGGCTGCCGCTGTGCGACTGGCTGCTGCTCAATGAAGTGGAAACGCTGGGATTGGCGGCGAAAGACGAGTTGCCTGCCAGCGCGCACATGCTGGCGCAACAGCTGAGCGGACGCGGCGGCTGCGTGGTGAAATGCGGCCCCAAGGGCGCGCGTTGCTGGCAGGCCGAGCATGCAGTGAGTCAGCCAGCGCGTCCGGTCACGGTGGTGGATACCATCGGCGCGGGCGACAGTTTTAACGCTGGATTCCTCACCGCCCTGCTGCATCAGCAAGATCTCACCACAGCTTTGCAATGGGGTATTTCGGTGGCGTCACTGGCTATCAGCACCTTGCCGCGTCGTTATCCTGACTGGCATCAACTGCAACTTTCCCAGGAGTTTTAAATTATGGCCAGTGTTGAACTCGTAAAAGTGGCCAAACGCTACGCAAAACAGTCGGTGCTGCATCCGCTCGATCTCACCATTCCTGACGGCAGTTTTACCGTGCTGGTGGGCCCATCCGGCTGCGGGAAGTCGACGTTGCTGCGTTTGTTGGCCGGGCTGGAGAGCCTGTCGGATGGCGCGATCCTGATGGATAAAGTACAGATCAACGATCGCGATCCCGCCGACCGCGATATCGCCATGGTGTTTCAGAGCTATGCGCTCTATCCGCACTTAACGGTGGCGGAGAATCTGGCGTTTCACATGCAGGTGAAAAAGGTGAAGCGCGAGGAGCAGCAAACTAAAATTGCGCGCATCGCCGGGATTCTCGGCATCGATAAGCTGCTGCAACGCTATCCGCGCGCGTTGTCGGGCGGACAGCGTCAACGTGTGGCGATGGGCCGCGCGATGGTGCGAAATCCCAAAGTGTTCCTGTTCGATGAGCCGCTGTCGAACCTTGATGCGCAGTTGCGCATGGAATTGCGTGCCGAGATCAAATCGCTGCATCAGCGTTTCAAAACCACCATGGTTTATGTGACGCACGATCAGGTTGAGGCGATGACGTTGGCCGATCAAATTGTGGTGATGAAAGATGGCCGCATCGTGCAGCAAGGCGCGCCGCTGGCGATTTACGATCGTCCGGCGGATACCTTTGTCGCGCGTTTTATCGGCTCACCGCCAATGAATCTGTTACCGGCATACTTGATCGCCCGCGATGGCGTGCCCGGCGTGCAGTGCCAGGATCTGTGGCAGCCGCTGCCCGCGCGCTGGCAAGCGGCAGCGCGCGAGCGTGCAGGCGCAGCCGTGACGCTCGGCGTCCGCCCGCACGATCTGCTGGAGACCAACAGCAATGCCGCAGCGTTGGTGAAAGTCGTGGAGATCACCGGCGAATCAACTTTGCTGCATCTCGAATGGCACGGTCAGCCGCTGCATATGCAGATCGCCGGTCGCCACGCAGCGGTGAGCGGCGAGAGCATTATGCTCGTCTTTAACGCTGAGAAGATTCATCTGTTTGATGCTGAAACGGGATTAAGATTGGTTGAGTCGCTTTAAGTTGGTGCTCAGGCCAGAAAAGGCCCGCCCGATCGCAAAGAAACCCTGCATCCATGCAGATCGGCCTCGCCATCCATGGCTCGGACGCTTTGCTCTTCGGGCTGGCCTTTCCTGACCCGTTGAAATCGTCATCGCTGCGATTGCACGTATTTGCACATTCCGTAGGGTCGCCATTTATGGCGACCTCTCTTACAAATAAAAAAGCCACCCAACAATGGGTGGCGAAATAAAATTCATCATATGCATAACAACGATATTTGCGAACACTCATTCCTTAAGCATTTCACGACTACTATTTTACCCTGCTGGCTATTTTATTCTGTCTTCACCGTTTAAAGATAATGTAAAACTCATCTCATCATTTAACGCTTTAAATACAGCTACCAGGTTTTACCGATATTAAACTGGAACTGTTCCGACTTATCGCCCTCATATTTCTTAATCGGCAACGCATAAGAAAACACCAGCGGACCCAACGGTGATTGCCATTGCAAAGCCACGCCACTCGACACGCGAATCTGGCTGGGATCGCCATAATCAGGAATCCCCGCCGCTTTGGTGGCCGCGGTGTTCTGCCAGCTGGTATCCCACACGGTGCCGGCATCGACGAAGAAAGAGGTGCGCAACGAATCGGCATAGCGCTCGCTGATAAACGGCGTTGGCACAATCAGCTCTGCGCTCACCACCGCCATCGCATTACCGCCCACCGCATCATCTGATTTCTCTACCGGGCAAGCCCCGTAACTGCTTTCGCTACCGCTGCAGCGGTAATAGGCGGCTTTTGGCCCGATGGTGTTGGAGGAGAATCCGCGTACTGAGCTAGAGCCGCCCGCGTAAAAGTTATCGTAGAACGGCACTTCTTTGCCGCCTAAGCCGTCGGCGTAACCGGCTTTACTGCGACCCATTAACACCCAGCGATGATCGCTGCTCAGCGGCAAATAGCCGTTGGCGGTCAGCGTGCTTTTGTAATAGCTGTTGGTGGAACCTGGAATCGTCACTTTGGTGTTGAAACCGGCGCTCACGCCCGAGGTGGGGAAGAAGCCGCGATCCAGTGAATTGTAGCTCCAGCCAATATTCCAGAAGAAATCGTTGGCGGTAAATTTGTCTGCCACGGTGGCATCGTCATCGTCGTCATCGCTGGTGATGACTTTTGGATGAATGCCTTGCGAGCCCAGATAGCGCCACATTGCCACCTGCGGCGCCATATTGCTGACGCGGTTGTAGACGTAATCCAGCCCGCTGTTCACGCTGCTGTTTTCCCCGATCGGGAAGCTCAAGGTGCTGCCCGCGCCAAAGCTTTTCAGCGTGTATTCAGAAAGATCGTTATCTTCGGCACTGTAATCGTTATAGAACAGCTTGCCGCCCAGACTGACGCCATCCACGGTGAAATAGGGATCGGTGGCGGCGATTTCGACATAGGTTTGATAGCTGTTTTTGGTGCCGCTAAAACTTACGGTATTGCCGGTACCCATCCAGTTATCCTGGCTGACGCCAAGCTGATAGCTGATGCCGCTGTCGGTGCCGTAGCCCAATCCGACATTAAAGGTGCCGGTATTGCGCTCCTTCACTTTGTACACCACGTCCACCTGATCCGGGCTGCCCGGCACGCGCTGTGTATCCACATCTACGCTTTCAAAATAGCCGGTACGATTAAGCCTTGCCTTGCCCTGCTCCACCTGATTACTCGCCAGCCATGCGCCTTCCATCTGACGCATTTCACGACGCAGCACCGCATCTTTCGAAGTGTCGTTGCCTGAAAAACGCACCTGCCGCACCGAGAAGCGTCGCCCGGCATCGACATTCACGTGTAACTGTACGGTTTTATCGCTGTCGTTAATTTCCGATTGGGTATTCACCTGCGGGAACGCATAGCCGTAACGACCGAGCAGGCTTTTAATCGCCTCTTCGTTTTCAGTGATTTTTGCCCCGCTGTATAAGGTGCCCGCTGGCAACTGCACCAGTTTTTCAATCTCGGCGGAATAGCCAGCCATATTTCCCGTCAGTGTTACGCCGCTAACATGGTAAACATCGCCTTCATGAATATTTATCGTAACGTAAATATGTTTTTTATCCGGCGTTAAACTGACCTGTGTGGAATCAAGATTGAATCGCGCGTAACCACGATCAAGATAATAACTGCGCAGCGTCTCTAAATCGCCCGAGAGTTTCTGCTTCTGATATTTCTGGTCGGCGATGATATTCCACCACGGCACATCGTCGCGCAGCTGGAAATGCGAAATCAGTTCATCCGATGAAAAAGCCTGGTTGCCTACAATATTGATCTGCTGAATTTTTGCTGACACGCCTTCGGTGAAAATGAACTTCAGATCGACGCGATTGCGCGGCAACGGCGTGACGACTGCCTTGACGCTGGCAGTGTATTTTCCGGCACTGTAGTAGAAATCTTCCAGCCCTTTTTCCATATCCGATAGCGTGGTGCGATCCAGCGCTTCTCCCACGCGCACGCCCGAGGCATCGAGATTCTGCTTGAGCTGATCCTCTTTAATCGCTTTGTTGCCAGAGAACGAGATGCTGGCAATCGCCGGGCGCTCTTTGACTTTAATCAGCAGCGCATCGCCATCTCGCAGCACCTGCACATCGTCAAAATTGCCGGTGGCGAACAGCGCACGGATGGTGTTGCGAATATCATCATCATTGACGCGATCGCCAATACGCAGCGGCATATGCAGCAGCGCCGCGCCGGGTGCAACGCGCTGGAGCCCAGCAAAGTGAATATCCTTTAGGGTGAAATCATTTGCACCAAAGGCGGTGGTGGTTACCATAAAAAGTAACCCGGTTAACATCTTCTTCATCTGTTGTGAGCCTGCCGTTTTTCCTGTGCCTGATTCAAGCGCCCTGCTTCCGCACCACATAAAAAACGGGCTGAACACGCGGTTCAGCCCGTTAACTGCGGCGATATGTTCCGGAAAAAAGACCGCTGAGCCAAAGGTAAATTCAGCGCGACTCACGGATTTTCGGTTGTTTTACAATAAGGTGGAACGTTCCTGCTGAAATCTGCTCACAAGAATTACCCTTCCGTCGTGACCGGCTGAAACGTACGGCGATTGAGGCTGGTGAAAATCACCAGTAATGCCATCATCACCAACTCAACGCCAAGCGTACCGGTGATCGCCGCCAGATGATTGCCGTGCGTGTAGATCTGTGTGAATACGCCGCCCAGCAGCATCGGGCCTAATCCCAGCGCCGATTGCTGCACCGTTGAAAGCACCGCGCTGCCCGCGCCCGCCTGATGATGCGGCACGCCGCTCATGCCAATGCGGTAGAAGGTGCTGACAATAAACGACTGACCAAAACCAATCAGTACCGTCGCGGGGATCAGCGTAAAGATGCCGACCTGCGGCCAGGCGAGTTGCAGCGTGGCGATCAGCGCCAGCAAACCCACCATCTGAATGCCGCAGCCCATCAGCAAGGCACCGCGCTTACCTAAACGCTCGACGATGCGCGTCGATTGCATCGCCCCGATAAAATAGGCCACGCCCAGCGCGATAAACGCATTGCCGGACTGGAACGCCGTCAGCCCCAAACCGGCTTGCAGCGTTAGCGCGACCGAGAACATAAAGCCGCTCCAGCAGGAGAAGAACAGCACCGCCAGCGTCAGGCCAAATCGCACGCTTGGCAGACGCAGCAGTGAAGGCAGCAGCAGCGGCGCGCCGTTGGCCGCTTCCAGACGCAGCGAACTCTGGCGCAGACGATGCAGAAACAGCGGAAACAGCACCAGCAGCAAGATGCACGGCCACGACCAATGCAGCAGCGGACCGAGCGCCAGTGCCAGCATCAGGCAGCCAATCGCGCCTGCCAGCAGCAAGGTGCCGCTGACATCCACCGGCACGCGTTGGGTGTTCTGCGTTTCCGGCACAAAGCGGCGCGCGGTGATCAGCACAAACAGGCAAATCGGCAGGTTGATCAGGAATACGCTGCGCCAGCCGTAGCCGCCGATATCCGCTTTGATGAGAAAACCGCCCAGCACCTGACCGATGATAAACGCCAGCCCGCCAATGCCGCCGTACAAACCGATGGCGCGTGCATGCGCTCTGCCCTTCAACGTAATGTGCAGCGTGGCGAGAATTTGCGGCACGATAAAGGCCGCGCCCACGCCTTGCAGCGCGCGGGCAAGCATCAACAGGCCAACGCTGTTGGCGATGCCGCATAATAAAGATGCAATACCGAAGATCCCTACTCCAGCGAGGAATACGCGGCGGCGGCCATAATTGTCACCGAGCCGCCCGCCCATCGCCAGGCAGATGGCAAAGGCGATGCCATAGACCGCCACGATCAGCGCCAGCTCGATCGCCGTGGCCTGCAGCGTGTGGGCCATCGCGTCTAACGCTACGTTAACGATAGAAAAATCAATCATGGGCAGCAGTTGCCCGGCAAGCAGGACCATCAATCCTGTGCGTTGAAGTTGCGATGTCTGCATCGGTTTTACCTTGTTTTTGCTGTCAGTACGGCATAGCATCACCTAACCGTTAAACGGGTACCAGTTCTTGTTTATCATGGTATAAATACTACCCGTCTTGTCGAAGGATCTGCTTATGAGCCTGGCATCCGCGCCTGTAACCACCGAACAAAACAACCGCAAATTACTTGGCACTTTTCTGCGCACGCGCCGCGAAAACCTCGATCCTAATCGGCTCGGTTTGCCGCGCATGCGCCATCGCCGCACGCCAGGTTTACGCCGTGAAGAAGTCGCGCAGTTAGCGGATGTTGGCGTGACCTGGTATACGTGGCTGGAACAGGGGCGTGATATCAAAGCCTCGCCGAAAACCCTGACGGCGATTGCCAGCGCGCTGCAGTGCAACGATGTGGAAACGCAGCACCTGTTTTCGCTTGCCGGACATGCGTTGCCTTCGGTGCGCGTAGTGGCAGCCTGCTGCAAAATTGCCGCGCACAATCAGCAGATGCTTGACGCTATCCAGTTACCGGCGATTATCGAGACGCCGCGCTTTGATATCCTCGGTTACAACGCTGCGTGGTGTGCCCTGATGGGCGTGGATTTAGCCGAGATCGCACTGGAAGATCGCAACTGCATCTGGCTGGCCTTCAATCATCCCGCATGGCGCAAAGCCATCAGTGACTGGGATGAAGTGATGCCGCAGATGGTAGCGATGTTTCGCGGGCAGATGGGCGAGCACCTTGGCGATCCGCACTGGGAAAGCTTTCTTGCCCGCCTGCTGAACAGTTCAGATGAGTTTGCGCACACCTGGCAGCGCTATGAATTGGGCCAGGTGGAGAATCGCGTGAAACGCTTTTACCGCGACGAAGTGGGTGAACTGACGCTGCGGCAAAATAACTGGTGGTCAGCGTCCCGTAACGGCGATCGCCTGCTGGTGTATGTGCCGGACGATGAAACCAGCGCCGCAGCACTGCAACAGCTGATCAATCCTTAATGCGTTATGCCTTGCTGGTCAGCGCCGGAAGCGGCGTCTGCGGGCGGGCACTAGTCAACAGAATCTGACCCAACAAGCTGTCTTTGTTCACCACGCCATATTTCAGATTGGTGTCGAGATATTTGCGATCAAATCCCGTCAGTTTGGTCAGCGGCGGCAACACTGCTGGCAGACGATCCACCATTAGCATGCGGCTCAGCTTCACCGGCCGCCACTCCACCAGACTTTGATACAGCAACGCGCTGGCCTCGCATTTACGCAGATATAAGTTGTACTGATTATTCTCACGCAACGCCTGCTGCTGCGCGATATACACCACCAGATAATCCGGTGGCGTGATGCCCTGAACAATGGTTTCGTAATCAGGCAGCGCGAGCAGACGACGGAAAAACTCATCAGCGCCCACTTCGACAATCGGGCGGAAAAAGTGCAGCCAGCGTGCAATAAAGGCGTTATTTTTCGGTGCGGCCAGGAACCAGGATTCAATTACCGGATAGGCTTTATCCAGCGTGGAACTGTCGCGATAAAAGGCGATCAGGTCATAACGATCGTCAACATTCACCGCCAGCAATTCGTCCATTGTGCGGTTGAGAATGATGGTGGCATCCATCCAGATTCCGCCATAACGATGCAGCAGTTCCAGCCTGATGACGTCACTTTTATGCGAAGGACGCATATCCTGATGTACGAAGTGCAGGTCGGGCAGATAGTGCTGAATGTTCAGGTTATTAATGACCGTGACCAGATAACCGGGATTTTCACGCACGATCTTGTCGACAAAAATCTGCACTTCTTGCGGCAGCGTTTCGCTTTCCCAATACATCCAAATCTGACGCGGAATGGCCGCAGGTGCGGTCTGGCGCGCAATCAAATTGATATCCTGCTCTGCGGTGGGATTGTAATCGGGCAGCGTTTGGCGTTTGGTCAGCTTTTTTTCCGCCAGTAAACCTAATGAGACCAGATGGGTTTTAAATTTATTCTTTTTCATCGTTTCTCCAGCAGCACAGCCGCCAGTTAACTACTTATTGCTGTTAAAAAGGCACACATCAACCCTGCACGTAATGCTGCAGAAAGCCGATAAAAGCCCGGAAAATTGGCTCAAAACTATCAAACAGCCCTCATCGCGACAATTTAATAAACCGTGAAAACCTCACTTTAAGAGAATACGCAGGGATTACGTGAAACTGAGCTGGCTTTGTGAAACGTTACGCAAAGCTGAACATCTTACGTGAACGGTTAAAAATAACACTGGATATATAAACAGTGTTACGTATACTTATTCAACAGCTACAAGGCTGAGTAAGTCTGCAAGAGGTGATAATGATGATGATCTCAACGGAAAGTCTGTCTGCTTTGAATGCATCAATGATGATGAGCAGCCGCGAAATTGCCCATGTCACGGGCATTACACACGGTGAAGTGAAGCGCCTGGTGAAAAGCCTGGAAACCGCACAGCGGCTTTCCCACCCTTTGACGGTGAATCTGTATGAGCATCAGGGTGAAGTGCGTCAGGAGTTTCATCTCAACAAACGCGATTCATTACTTGCCGTTGCCCGGCTTTCGCCTGGCTTCACTGCGGAATTACTCGATCTTTGGCAGCAGCGCGAACAATTTACTCATCTGCCTGATTTCACCAATCCGGCGGAAGCGGCCCGCGCTTGGGCGGAGCAGTTTGAGCAGCGCCGGGCGGCTGAGCAGCAACTTGCATTGTCTGCACCCAAAGCTGAATTTTTTGATCGCTTTGTTGAGATCGAAGATTCACTCGGCTTTCGTCAGCTGTGCAAGATGTTGAAGGTGAAGGAAACCGAGTTTCGTGAGTTCCTGTTAGAACGCAATATCATGTATCGCGAAAAAGGCACGCTGGCACCGCAGCAACACCATATGCAGGCGGGTTATTTCACCTTGCGCTCTGGGCGTGGCGAGAATCAGCATGCTTTCTCACAAGCGCGTTTTACCGCCAAAGGCGTGAAATGGGTGGCCAGTTTATGGGCGGGACATCTGTCGGCTCAGCCGAAAAGTGTGGCTGCGTGAGGTGAGATTCGGGCCGCCATGAATGGCGCCCCGACGAATTACAGCGTCATCAGCATCTCATGCCACGCCATGCCGCCGTGGTCTGACTCGGACGGTTTGACGTACTGATAGCCCCAATTTTTATACAGCTCGACGTGCTGGGTTTTACACATCAGATGAATGGTTCGCTTATCCATTTTCTTCATCAGATCGATAAACTGGCGCATCAGCAGCGACGCATAACCTTTGCCCTGATAAGCGGGATCAAGCACCACCGACATAATGACGGCGTTGGGTGCTGCGGGATCGTGGCCGATTAACTCTTTGAACGCTTCATCCGACATCACTACATCCCACGCGCAACCGGCGTTGATAAAACCAATCACCTTACCCTCGGTTTCCAGACATAAAAATCCTTGCGGATACTGCGCGATGCGGGTGGCAATCTTTTCTCGCGTGGCGGCTTCATCACCTTCGTAAGCCTCAATCTCAATCGCGTAACAACGATCCACATCGGCCAGGATGGCTTCTCTAAATACTAACGTCGACACAACTAAACCTCTTCAAGTCACTTCTGAACGGCGGTCATTCTAACAGGCCGAATGTCCCGGTGCGTATAAATGCGCACCCTACGAAAAACGCACCGACCCTTATGATATCGACTGCAGCCTTTTCCCAAAATCGAAATTAAATCTATTACATTTTTATAATTTCCAGCGCCTTTTTTACGACATTTTTACGAGTTGGTCGGCTAAATTAATTTCATCGACAGCCCTGAAGTATTCGGAGAGGTAGCGCGAGATGAAAAGTATCGAATTTACTAACAGCGGTTCAATTAATAGCATATCTGCGATTTCTAACCCGGTGGAACAACAACGCATTGAAATATTATCACTCCACAAAGGGTGTAAAGGTGCGTTCTCGATAAATACGCATAAAATTTACTGAATACTCACGTCTAGTTTTTGGCATTGCGTCATCACGACAGCGATAAGTGAAAGATTGCCTTAACGAGGCGCGGCAGTCAATTTTCTGGCGTTTACCGTAATGAACGGCATTCTACAATTTTTACTGCGCCAACCTCTTTCAAACTTCCTGCCAGATATTAATTACGGGTAGATCAAGCAATGGGTAAAACTATGTCAGGCTTAATATTGGTATCACACAATCAAAACAACCACTCAACGCTTTCAAGTATTTATGAAAGTATATTGACGCGGCGTGGTGGCATGTGGGTGAAATGGAGTGGCGAGTTTGAGTCTTTTAACACTGAACCTCATCGGGAGCTAAATTTTACTAGTGGTAAACAATTCGACACGCTGACATTCCGCTTAACTAAATCAGAATATGAAGAAGGTTATCATCAATATATCCATCAGGGATTATGGCCAGTATTTCATCAGCGTCCCGATATGGCGCGCTTTTCTACCAGTAGCCAAATCGGTTATATGAAACTGAATGAAACCTATACACGCGCCATCAGTGAATATGCCATGCCCGATGATGATATTTGGTTGCAGGATTATCACCTGATCCCTGGCATTAAAATGCTGCGCGATGTCGGCCTGATAAATCGCATTGGTTTCTTTTTCCATCAACCTTTCCCGGCGGGACAATCCTTTGAATCGGTGCCCAACTGGCGCTATCTGGCTGATTCCTTATTGTGCGCCGATCTGATTGGCTTCCAGACCACCCACGACATGAACAATTTCACCGCCTGGGTTGAATCCCGATTCCGTTGCGAACGCCAAACGCCTTACACGCTGCGCATTCATGGCCGCCAGATTCGCGTCGGCGTATTCCCGGTGGGCATTGATACCGCCGAAACCAGCGCGCTGGCGGAAAGTAACAGCTGCCAGTTTATGGAACAGCAATGTCGCGACACCTTACCGGAGAATCTCATCCTCAGCGGCGGGCATTTTGACGACAGCACCGGCACGCCCTACCGTATCAGCGCGATAGAAGTTTTACTGCGTCAACATGAGGAGTATCACCACAAGTTTTCGTTGGTGCAGCTGGCTTCAACGGCGTCAGGTTACAGCCATCGCATCAAAGCATTGTCGCGTGATCTAGAAACCCGCTGCGGCGAAATGAACGGCGTGCATGGCGAGCTGAACTGGTATCCGGTGAGTTATTTGAGCAATCACTATTCGCGTGAAGAGCTGTGCGGATTTTATCGTGCGGCACGCGTGGCGCTGGTCACACCGCTAATAGCCGGGATGAGTTTGATGGCGAAAACCTATGTCGCCGTGCAGGATCATGCCAATCCCGGCGTGCTGATTCTGTCGCAGTTTGCTGGCGCCGCTGAACAGATGCAGGGCGCGCTATTGGTGAATCCTTACGATCCCGATGCTATCGCCGATGCCATTCACACCGCGCTCATCATGCCGCTTTCGGTGCGTCGCGAACGTCATGCCAGCCTGCTAAAAAACCTGCATCTGCATGATTGCCACAAATGGGCTGAAAGCTTCATTAACGCGCTGCAGCCGCGAGAACAGGATTTCGATTTAACACTTAAGTCGGGTGCGCTGATTTCCAATGGTTTTAGCGGGCGACTGCGTTATTAATCCAAAATGGATGAGGCCGCCTGCGGGCGGCCAACATGCATGAAGATTAACACGCACATTTTCGCGAACCGATGACGCAGAGAATGACGCCAAGCGTGACAGCTATCATCAGCGGGCTGACGCTCTCGTGCAGCAACGAAGCCGACAGACCCAGTCCAAAAAATGGCTGGAGCAACTGCAGTTGCCCGACAGCGGCAATTCCACCGATAGCGAGCCCTTTGTACCAGAAAATAAAACCAATCAGCATGCTGAAAAGCGAGACATAACCCAGCGCAAGTCAGGCTGAAGTGCTGATGTGGCTTAGGGGGTACAGTAAAATATGACGCGATCAACATGATAGGCAGTGAAATAATCAGCGCCCAACTAATAACTTGCCAGCCTCCCAGCTCACGCGAAAGTTTTGCCCCTTCGGCATAGCCCAGGCCGCAGACGATCACTGACGCGAGCATCAGCAGATCGCCTTTAAGTGATACGGCAGCGAGATGAGAAAGCGCAAAGCCCACAACCAGCAAACTGCCGCAGAGGGAAAAGAGCCAGAAAGCGCGTCGCGGACGTTCACCACCACGAATGACGCCAAAGACGGCGGTTGCTAGCGGAAGCAACCCGAGGAAAACGATCGAATGTGACGAAGTTACGTGCTGCAATGCCATGGCGGTCAGCAACGGAAAACCAATCACCACGCCCATAGCGACGATGAAGAGCGAGAATAGTTGGCTTGGATCAGGTCTTTTGACCTTAAACAAGCAGATCAACATGAGCGCCAGCACACCCGCTATCGATGCGCGAAGAAAAGTCAGGAAAACGGGTCGATGTCCTGAACGGCAATACGCGTTGCCGGCAGCGATCCACTGAAAATAATCACGCCCGCCAGGCCGTTCAGCCAGCCTGACATTGACTCAGGACGCGTCTTTTGTATCACCACGTTAAACCTCTTTCAGTAGCTGAGTGAAGGTGACTATTTCCTTCATGAATTGACGCTACGGAGGATAAACGCCATGATCCAGAACAATCAAAATATTGTCATGGATACATTCGGTGAAAGCACGTTATAAGGATGTGGTTGACGAATATGCAGCGGCTATACGCAGCGGAGAATTGTCGGCAGGCACACACCTGCCAACCCATCGCGCGCTGGCGGCGGAAAGACGGATCTCACTAGCAACCGCTACACGTGTCTACGCTGAACTTGAGGCAATCGGGCTGGTAAGCGGTGAAACCGGACGCGGGACTTTTGTCCGGGAAATTTCTTTGCCTCTGGGTCTCGGTGTCGATCAGCATGTGGTCGCAACCGATGTGGTGGACCTCAATTTCAATTATCCCGCATTGCCCGATCAGGCCGATCGCCTGCGCGATGCCCTGCGCAATCTCTCCAATATAGGGGATATTGAATCGCTGCTGCGTTATCAGCCGCATGCCGGGAAAGAGAGCGACCGGCATACCATTGCATCATGGCTTAGCCCAACTGGGATCACGCCTTCGGCTGATGACGTTCTGATTGTCAATGGCGCACAGCACGGCCTTACCATCGCGGTGATGGGATTGCTGAAACCCGGCGATGTTGTGGCGGTAGACGCGTTGATTTATCCCGGCTTTAAGGCGCTGGCTGCGCTTTATCATCTTGAACTTGCCGCCATACCTGCTGGACCCGACGGTCCTGATTTCAATGCATTAAAACAGATTTGTCAGCGCAGGCGCGTGCGTGCGATTTATACCATGCCTACATTGCATAACCCGCTTGGCTGGGTACTGAGTGCTGCGCAACGCAGAGAGCTCGCCCTGATTGCCCGAACGTTTGATCTTCTGGTGATTGAGGATGCCGCCTATGCTTATCTGGTGCCTCGTCCGCCGCCGCCGATGGCTTTTTATGCCCCTGAAAGAACCCTTTATGTGACCGGTTTTGCGAAAAATATCGCCACCGGATTGCGCGTCGGCGCCGTCGTCTGCCCCGCTGGCATGCGTGCAGCGCTTGAGCGGGCTATTCGTGCTACTACGTGGAATACCCCTTCTCTGATGGTCTCATTAGTGTGTGGCTGGATTAAGGATGGGACGATCAAACGCCTGGAAACACTGAAAAGACGGGATGCCCGTGAGCGCCAGTCGATCGCCCGCCAGATTCTTGCGCCCGAAGATTTTATCAGCCATCCCAACTCTTATTTTCTCTGGCTACCGTTACCGTGCGAAGTCAGGGCTGAACGCGTGGTACAGCGTTTAATGCAGCAGCAAATCTCGGTAGCTTCAGCTGAGCCCTTCAGCACCTCAATCAATGTGCCGCATGCCATTCGTCTTGCATTGGGATCGGTTAGCAAGGATAAACTGCGACTTGCCGTGGCGGCAGTGAAAGAGACCATCGATTATGAAAGAGACCTGTAAAAACCGTGTCTCATTGCGTTATTGCGCCGCCGGGAAATTACGCTTTATCGGCGCAAACTCTTCCACACTTTTACCCAGCAGACGTTGCGGGCGGAAATCGCTCAGCAGCTCACTTGCCACATCGCTGACGAGCTCTTCAGCCACCAGCTTGCCTATCAATGGCGAAAGCGTAATGCCGCTGTGCGTCACCGCCACATACACGCGCTGGTGCGCTGTGACATAACCGATTGCCGGTAAACCATCGGCAGGTCGGGCACGTTGGCCTATGACGATTTTTTCAATTTGCAACTCGCCCGCATCCGCAAACAGCGCGTGATAACGCGTGCGGAACTGCGCGGCGATATCGCTGGTGATCGATGGGGGCGCAGATGAATCGGCCAGATGATCCAGCTCTAACGCTTGTAGCAGCAAACGTCCGCCGCCGTCCGGGCGTACGTTGAGTTGCGGAGAGATGAGATTGGCACTGAGCGACAGCGGCTGCGGCGCGGTGCGCACCAGAAAACTGCAGGCCACCGCGTTCGGTTTGCTGGTATCCAGCAACGCCAGATTGAGTCCGAGTGAATTCAGCAGCTGATTGGCCCAGCGTCCGGTGGCTAACACGATACGATCGCCCTGCCACTGCTCGCCGTTTTCCAGATCCAGCGTAACGCGATCGGCACTTTCGCTGATGCTGTTGATGCGTTGATGCTGATACAGCAGCGCGCCGTGCGCTTTCGCTTCGGACCACAAGCGCGCCAGATAGAGCGCAGGATGCAGCACCGATTCTGTCGGGAAGTGCCATACGCTGCCGCTAATGGCCTGCGCCCGTAGCTCCGGGATATCGCGCAGCACATCTGCGGGCGACGCTTCACGCGCCGCATAACCTGCCGATTGCAGCGACGTCGCACGCTGCAGCAAACGTTGTTGCGCATCGCCCTCGGCGGCCCATTCCCAGGTTCCGCCGGTTTCCAGCCAGCGCAACCCGTTCGGCTGCGCGTGCTGCAGTTTGAGATGCTCTTCCATCGAGAGCACATTAAGCAGGTGATAACTTTGCGGCTGTTTACCGTTGGAGTTCACCCAGGCAAACGTGGTGCTGCTGGTGCCCGCACCAATATGTTGTTGTTCGAAAACGGTGACTTCAACGCCCTGCAACGCTAAGGCGCGCGCCACCGCTAATCCGATAACGCCGCCGCCAATAATGGCAATTTTCTGTGCTGTCATAATGGGCTCCTGAATTAAGTGCCGCTATCATAACAGCCTGGCTGAGTGAAAATTGCTATGACTAAACAGGGATAATTTATCTGGATATAAGAATTTCATCTTAATCCGGACACTTAAATTATACCGATGTCAGAATCTTCCCATCGGCGAAATAGGCCAGCAAATTCTCCAGCACATTATTGGTCATTTGCGCACGCGTTTCATGAGTTGCACTGGCAATATGCGGCGTTAACAGCACATTATCCAGTTCACGTAGCGCGGGATGAATTTTCGGTTCATCTGGATAAACATCCAGCGCGGCACCTTTAATGGTCCCCTGCTGCAATGCCGCGATCAGATCGGGTTCATGGATCACCGTGCCACGCGCGATGTTGATCACTACACCGTCTTTGCCGAGCGCCGCCAGCACCTTAGCGTTGACCAACTGGAAATTCTCTTTGCTGCCCGGCAGGGCCAGCACCAGAAAATCACTGAAAGCAGCCAGTTGCTCAATGGTGTCGCAGCGCTTATAGCTGACGTTTTTCGCCGAACGCGCTGTATACGCCACCGCCATGCCAAACGCTTCGGCACGGCGCGCAATCGCTAAGCCAATCGCGCCCAACCCGGCGATACCGATTCTTTTTCCGCTGGCGCGACTGGAGAGCTCAACGCCGTTATTTTCCCATGCACCGGATTTTGCAAACTGATGGTAAGCCACCAAATTACGCGAGAACGCCAGCGTTAACGTTAGCGCCAAATCAGCGACATCATCGGTCAGAATATCGCGGGTGATGCTGACCTGAATATCGTGTGCGGCAGCGTATTGAAGGTCGATACGATCGGTGCCGACGCCGAATACGGCAATCGCTTTACACTCGGGTAATTGTTCCAGCAGTGCAGTTTCAACCCCGACATCGCCACGCGTAACAATGGCTTTTATCGCTTTATCATGCTGCTGAATAAATTGCGTCGCGTCTTGCTGCTCATATAAGCGATGACAGTGGAAATGTTGCGTGAGCTTTTCATCTAACTGAGGCATGACCGGCTGAATAATCAGTACGGCAGGTTTGGTATTCGTCATTATATTGTCCATTAGCGGTATTTATTTACCACCAGCCTAACGGAGTTATTTATGTTACGGCGTTGCTGTTACTTTTTTCGCTGATAAGATCACGCATAGTATTATTACGATGTTTACCTGTTGCGCATGAAGGCGCACGCTACAAAGTCAAGGCCCTCGCTGGCAAACTCACCTTCCGCAGTCTACGGTTAATCAAAAAGCATAATAATTTCATCAACCATGGATAGCCATTATGACCACCCATGTCGATAGCACAGCGCATCAGACAAGCGAACTGCTTCAGCTGCAGCACATTTTACAGGCGCATCTTGAACATTTACTGCCTGCGGGACAGCAAAACGATCGCGTGCGTGCCGCAATGCGTGCCGGAACGCTAGCGGAGGGTAAGCGCATCCGTCCTTTATTACTGCTGCTGGCAGCGCGCGATATGGGTTGCGAGCTGACGCAAAATGGCGTTCTCGATCTCGCCTGTGCAGTGGAAATGGTGCATGCGGCATCGCTGATTCTGGATGACATTCCCTCGATGGATAACGCGCAGATGCGTCGTGGTCGCCCTACCGTACACCGCGAGTTTGGTGAAAACGTGGCGATTCTCGCCGCCATCGCACTGCTGAGCCGTGCATTTGAAGTGATTGCTATTGCACCCGGTTTGCCTGCCATGCAAAAGTCTGAAGCGATTGCCGAACTCTCTGCGGCCGTCGGCCTGCAGGGCTTGGTACAAGGTCAGTTTCAGGATCTGCACGACGGTGCGCAAAGCCGCAGTCCAGAAGCGATCGCCCTGACCAACGAACTAAAAACCAGCGTGCTGTTTCGCGCCACGCTGCAAATGGCAGCGATAGCCGCTGATGCTTCACCGCAGGTGCGGCAACGTCTTAGCTTCTTCGCCCAGGATCTGGGCCAGGCGTTTCAGCTGCTCGACGACCTCGCCGACGGCTGCAAACACACCGGTAAAGATGTGCATCAGGATCAGGGCAAATCCACGCTGGTACAAATGCTCGGGGCTGACGGCGCGGAACGTCGCCTGCGCGATCACCTGCGCAGCGCCGATGCACACCTTGCCTGCGCATGCCATCGCGGCATCGCCACTCGCCAATATATGCACGCGCTGTTTGATCAACAGCTAGCGATGTTCAACTGAGCGCGGCTCCGCCGGTGGGCCACTTTGCGGTGATCGCACCGCCGCTTTACAGCCACTTTCACGCGTTGCAAGCGTTAGCACAAACGCTGCTGGCGCGTGGTCATCGCATCACCTTCATACAGCAAGCCGACGCACGCACCTTGCTCAGCGACGAACGCATCGATTTTGTTGCCGTCGGTCAGCAGTCGCATCCCGCTGGTTCGCTGGCGCCCGTGTTGCATCGGCTGGCTTCGCCGGGTGGCCTGTCGCTGTTTCGTGTGATCAACGATCTGGCGTCCTGCACCGATATGCTGTGCCGCGAACTGCCTGCGGTACTGAAAGCGTTGAACATTGATGGCGTGATCGCCGATGAGATGGAAGCGGCGGGCGGATTGGTCGCTGAAGCACTGCATCTGCCCTTTGTTTCGGTGGCCTGCGCCTTGCCGGTCAATCGTGAAGCCGGGATTCCGCTGGCGGTGATGCCCTTCCGTTTTGCTCAGGATGAAAAAGCGCTAAAACGTTTTCAGGCCAGCAGCGATATCTATGATCGCATCATGCGTCGTCACGGCGAGGTGATCCTCAAACACGCGCGGGCGTTTAATTTGACGGAGCGGCGCGGATTACATCAGTGCCTTTCACCGCTGGCACAAATCAGCCAGATGGTGCCCGCCTTTGATTTTCCGCGTCAGCAACTGCCCGCCTGCTATCACGCCGTCGGACAACTGCGCCCGCCGGTTGCGGCAGCGCCGCTCAATGCGCCCTGGCCGGCGCTGCGCCAGCCGGTGGTTTACGCCTCGCTGGGTACGCTGCAAGGCCATCGCTTCCGCCTGTTTTTGCATCTGGCACAGGCGTGCCGCCGCCAGCAACTTTCGCTGGTGATCGCTCATTGTGGGGGATTGAACGCCGATCAGGTGCACAAGTTGCAACTGGCTGGTGCAGCGTGGGTGACGGATTTTGTCGATCAACGTGCCGCCCTACAGCACGCCCAACTGTTTATCACCCATGCCGGATTAAACAGCGCGCTGGAAGCGCTGGAATGCGGTACGCCGATGCTGGCGCTGCCCATTGCCTTTGATCAACCCGGCGTGGCAGCGCGCATTGAGTGGCATGGCGTTGGACGGCGCGCATCGCGCTTCAACCGCGTTCATCAACTGGAGCAACATCTGCAACAGCTACTGACCGACGATCGCTACGCGTTACGGATGTCAGCGATACAGGCACAGCTACAGCGCGCAGGCGGTTGCCAGCGTGCGGCCGACATCGTCGAACAAGCGCTGTGCCAGCAGCAAGTTGTGCTGGCGGAGGCCACCTGATGCGTGCGCACTACGATGTGATTCTGGTCGGTGCCGGACTGGCAAACGGTTTGATTGCGCTGCGTCTGCGCCAACTGCAGCCGCAGCTCAAATGCCTGTTGCTGGAGAGCGACGCACATCCGGCAGGCAATCATACCTGGTCATTTCATCAGAGCGATCTTAGCGCCGATCAGCTGCGCTGGCTGCAGCCGCTGATCACGGCGCGTTGGCCTGGCTATCAGGTGCGTTTTCCCGCGTTGCGCCGCAACCTGGACGGGGATTATTGTTCCATCGCGTCAGGCGATTTTGCCCGGCATCTACTCGCGGCGATGGGTGACGATCTGTGGACAAATACTGCAGTTAAACAGGTAAAACCCACACATGTGACGCTGGCGGATGGTCGTGAACTTGATGCGCAGGTGGTGATAGATGGCCGTGGCCTGCAGCCAACGCCGCATCTGCAGCTGGGTTATCAGGTGTTTCTTGGACAAGAGTGGCAGCTGGCGCAGCCGCACGGCCTGCAGCAGCCGATCCTGATGGATGCCACCGTCGATCAGCAAGCGGGCTATCGTTTTGTTTACACGCTGCCGCTCAGCGCCGATCGGTTACTGATTGAAGATACCCATTACGTTAATCAACCTACGCTGGCGGAGAACTCCGCTCGTCAGCACATCGCTGACTATGCTAAACAGCAAGGTTGGCGGCCTGGCACGCTGCTGCGTGAAGAGCACGGCATATTACCGATTACCCTGAGCGGCGATATTGATCGATTCTGGCAACAGCAGCGCGGCCAGCCATGCAGCGGCCTGCGCGCCGGACTGTTTCACGCGACAACCGGTTATTCTTTGCCGTCCGCCGTGGCGCTGGCGGAGTTGGTAGCCACGCTGTTGCCCACCGATGCCAGCACGCTCAGTCAACATATCGAACGCTTTGCCCGTCAGCAGTGGCGCGAGCAGCGATTTTTCCGCCTGCTGAACCGCATGCTGTTTTTGGCCGGTAAGCCGCAGCAGCGCTGGCGTGTAATGCAACGTTTTTACCGGCTCAATGCCGGGTTAATTAGCCGTTTTTACGCCGTACAACTTCGTCTGCATGATAAAGCGCGGATTCTGTGCGGCAAACCGCCGGTGCCCATCGGTGAAGCGCTGCGTGCGCTGTTGAATTCTGTCGAACCAGGGAAGAAAAAATGAAACGCACTTATGTGATTGGCGCAGGCTTTGGCGGCCTGGCGCTGGCGATTCGCCTGCAAGCAGCGGGCATACCAACCACCTTACTCGAGCAGCGCGACAAACCGGGCGGACGCGCCTATGTGTTTGAAGATAGCGGCTTTACCTTTGATGCCGGACCTACGGTGATCACCGATCCCAGCGCCATCGAAGAGTTGTTCACGCTGGCGGGAAAATCGCTCAGCGATTACGTCGAGCTGATGCCGGTAACGCCCTTCTATCGCCTGTGCTGGGAAGATGGCAAACAGCTCGATTACGACAACAATCAGCCGCTGCTGGAGCAGCAGATCGCCACGTTCAATCCGCAGGATGTTGCAGGCTATCGTCAGTTTCTTGCCTATTCCCGTGAAGTATTTAAAGAAGGTTATCTGAAACTCGGTACGGTGCCGTTTCTGCAAGTGCGTGACATGCTGCGCGTCGCGCCGCAGCTGGGACGTTTGCAAGCCTGGCGCAGCGTCTACAGCATGGTGGCGAAATTTATTCAGGACGATCATCTGCGTCAGGCGTTCTCCTTTCACTCATTGCTGGTGGGCGGTAATCCTTTTGCAACGTCATCGATCTATACCTTAATTCATGCGCTGGAACGTGAATGGGGCGTATGGTTTCCGCGCGGCGGCACCGGTGCGCTGGTACAGGGCATGGCGCGGCTGTTTGAGGATCTTGGCGGCGAGCTGTTACTGAATGCCGAAGTGAGTCAGCTGGAAACCAACGGCAACCGCATTAGCGGCGTTCAGTTAGAAGACGGACGACGCTTCGATGCCGCTGCTGTGGCCTCCAATGCCGACGTGGTGCATACCTACGACAAACTGCTGCGCCACCATCCGCTGGCAATCAAACGTGCGACATCGCTGAAGCGTAAGCGCATGAGCAACTCGCTGTTTGTGCTCTATTTTGGCCTTAATCAGCCACATGAACAGCTCGCGCATCACACTGTCTGTTTTGGCCCGCGTTACCGCGAATTGATTGATGAGATTTTTAACAGCAGCCAGCTAGCTGAGGACTTTTCACTCTACCTGCACGCGCCCTGCAGCAGCGATCCGTCGCTGGCACCGCCCGGCTGCGGCAGCTTTTATGTGTTAGCGCCGGTGCCGCATCTCGGCACCGCTGACATCGACTGGCAACAGGAAGGACCGCGCTTGCGCGATCGAATTTTTGCTTATCTGGAGCAGCACTACATGCCGGGATTACGTCAGCAATTAGTGACACACAGAATGTTTACGCCGTTTGATTTTCGCGACACGCTGCATGCCCATCACGGCTCGGCGTTTTCACTGGAGCCGATTCTGACGCAAAGCGCCTGGTTCCGCCCGCATAACCGTGATGCCGATATCAGCAATCTTTATCTGGTGGGTGCCGGTACGCATCCGGGCGCGGGCGTGCCCGGTGTAATCGGTTCGGCCAAGGCCACCGCTCAGCTGATGCTGGAGGATCGCGCCGAATGAATCGACAGCCTTTACTTGAGCAAGTGACGCAAACCATGGCGGTCGGCTCGAAGAGTTTCGCCACCGCCGCCAGGCTGTTTGATGCACCGACGCGCCGCAGCACGCTGATGCTGTATGCGTGGTGTCGTCACTGCGACGATGTGATTGATGGGCAAACGCTGGGCGAAGGCGGCACACAGCATGCTGTCGAAGACGCGCAGGCACGTATGCAGCATCTGCAAATTGAAACCCGCCGCGCCTACAGCGGCGCGCACATGGATGAACCGGCGTTTAAGGCGTTTCAGGAAGTGGCGATCATTCATCAGCTGCCGCAGCAGCTGGCATTTGATCATCTGGAAGGCTTCGCCATGGATGCACGCGACGAACACTATGCTAGCTTCGACGACACGCTGCGTTACTGCTATCACGTCGCGGGCGTGGTTGGTTTGATGATGGCGCGCGTAATGGGCGTACGCGACGAAGCGGTACTCGACCACGCCTGTGATTTAGGACTGGCGTTCCAGCTCACTAACATTGCGCGCGACATTGTCGAAGATGCCGAAAATGGCCGCTGCTATCTGCCGCAATCCTGGCTCGATCAGGCGGGATTACGCGCCGATACGCTGACAGCGCCGCAACATCGTGCAGCGCTCGCCATACTGGCAGCGCGTTTAGTGGCGGAGGCGGAACCCTATTATCACTCGGCGCGTTCCGGTTTACCGGGTTTACCGTTGCGCTCGGCATGGGCCATCGCAACGGCACGCGGCGTTTATCGCGAAATTGGCGTCAAAGTTCAGCACGCCGGTGTGCACGCCTGGGATTCACGTCAGCGCACCAGTAAAGGTGAAAAACTGGCGCTGCTGGTGAAAGGGGCTGGTTTGGCGATTACTTCGCGTGTGGCTCGTCCTGAACCGCGTCCGGCTGGTCTGTGGCAGCGTCCTCGTTGATTTTTCGCCCATGGCGCTGACGCAGCGTGGCTTGCAGCTTACTCAGCGGTGGCGCGTAGAGGAAACCAAATGACACGCAGCCTTCACGTCCGCGCACCGCATGATGCATGCGGTGCGCCATGTATAAGCGCTTGAGATAGCCTTTGCGCGGGATATAGCGGAACGGCCAGCGTTGATGCACCAGACCATCGTGCACCATGAAGTATAGCGCACCGTACGTCGTCATTCCGGCACCAATCCACTGCAGCGGCCACATGCCTTGCACACCGACATAAATCAGCACAATCGCCAGTACCGCAAACACCACCGCATACAGATCGTTGAGCTCAAACTTACCGCTGTGCGGTTCATGGTGCGACAAATGCCAGCCCCAACCCCAGCCGTGCATGATGTATTTATGCGACAGCGCCGCGACGATTTCCATCACCACCACGGTTGCCAACAAGATAAGCACGTTCCATAACCAGAGCATTGTTCGTCCATTTGTGGAAAAGGGAAATACTAAAGGTGGACGCGGATGAGCGATGGCGCAAGCGACAAATTTAATATGACCGCACTCGATAATCCGTCGACTTTACATCTCCCCACTCACTCGTTAGTATTGCCCTCCTTTCAGCGGTCAATCGCCGCTGCGTAAGCGTTAACGTCAACCAACGCACCATAAGCAGACTCGGTCTGCCTCATTGCTATGGTGCGAAAATATGACCCATACCGCGTTATCTGCGAATCCTGTTCTGCGTCGTTCTGGTTTTTTCCTGTTCTTACTGCTGCTGACGGCGGCCAACTTGCGCACGCCTATTACCGCGGTCGGCCCGGTGCTGGAAAACATCCGGCTGACGTTTGGCCTGAGCGCCAGTGCCGCGGGCGTGATTAACTTCTTGCCGCTGTTGATGTTCGCTACCTTAGCGCCACCTGCAGCCTGGTTCGGCAACCGTTTTGGTCTTGAGCGCAGTTTGTGGGGCGCATTACTGCTCATCACGCTGGGATCGATGCTGCGTATCAGCGGCAGTGAATCTGCGTTGTGGGCGGGAACCATCATCCTGAGCTCGGGGATTGCGGCGGCCAACGTGCTTCTGCCGCCGCTGATTAAGCGGGATTTCACCGAACACACCGCGCGATACGTCGGCTTGTATGCGATGACCATGGCAATCACCGCCAGTATTGCGTCGGGCGTGGTGGTGCCGCTGGCAGAGCTAAGTAGCGCGGGCTGGCGACTCTCATTAGTAGTGTGGCTGGTTCCGGCGATCGTCGCGCTGTTAGCCTGGCTGCCGTATCTGAAGAAGCCTGCGTCTCAGGCAAAAAACAGCGCCAACAGCACTTCAACGCGCTCACCGTGGCGCGCGGCCTTAGGCTGGCAGGTTTCACTGTTTATGGCCTGCCAGTCGCTGGTGTTTTACACCCTGATTGGCTGGTTTACGCCTTTTGCGCAAGACAGCGGCATTAGCCAACTGGAAGCGGGTGGCATGCTGTTTGTCTATCAGATTGTGGCCATCGTTTCGAATCTGGCTTGCATGAGTGCGCTGAAGAAAATGCGCGATCAGCGAGCGATTGGTTTTCTCGCCTCGCTGTCGATTTTTATCGCCGTTGCGGGTCTGCTAATAGCACCTAATCACGCGCTGCTGTGGCTGATTCTGGCGGGATTAGGCGCTGGCGCATCGATGGTGATTTGCCTGTCGCTGTTTAATCTGCGCACCCATGATCATTTGCAGGCATCGAAATTATCGGGCATGGCGCAGTGCGTCGGTTACGGATTAGCGGCGCTGGGCCCGCTCTGTTTTGGCCTGCTGCATGATGTTAGCGGCAACTGGCAGTGGCCGCTGATGCTGCTGTTGGTGATAGCCGGATTGCAGATGGTTGTGGCAACGCTGGCTGGGCGTGCGCGGGTTATTTAACCTGGAAGTCATCCAGCGTGGTGCGGGTCAAGGGATCTTGCTGAGTGGCGTTTAACAGCGAATCAAGTAAACCCGGAAAACGGGCATCGAGATCGTCGCGGCGCAGCGACAGCAGATTTTCACGGCCAGAGGGTTTCTGCCAGATAATGCCGCCCTCGCGCAGCACGCGCCAGTGATGAGTTAAGGTGGATTTGGAGACGCCTTTCAGCAGCGATCCGCAAGTGTGTTCACCGCCGTCCGCCAGAATGCTGATCACCGTCATACGCATCGGATTGCCCAACGCCACCAGCACATTCTCCAGCCTGATTTCATCGCGCTGTGGGTGGTTTTCCAGCATGGCGTGCCTCTTAATTATGGGTGAACCACGAATTATCAGGCAGGCAAGGCTCGATGTACAGAACACGGCGAGCGCTTGCCCGCCGTGGGTTTGACATTACTGGCTAATGGTTTGCTTAAGCGCCGCAATCGAGGAGGTCACGCCCGCTTCCACCGACATGGTGAGATCTTCCATCTCCAGCGATACCCAATCGTTGTAACCCATCATGCGTACCACCGAGAAGAACTCTTTCCACCACGGCAGATCCTGGCCGCAACCGACGGCAACATAGTTCCACGCGCGATTGGCGACATCTTCCACCGGCTTGGTTTCCAGCAGACCGTTGATGTCCACCAGCCCGCGCTCCAGACGCACATCTTTGCCGTGGCAGTGATGAATCGCCGGGCCAAGCGCGCGCGCAGCGGCAATCGGGTCCGCGCCCATCCACAGCAGATGGCTGGGATCGAGGTTCAGACCAACCATATCACCCACCGCGTCGCGCAGGCGGAACAAGGTTTCCGGATTCCACACCAGCATCGAACTGAAGTTCTCCAGCGCAAACTTCTCCACGCCGCTGTTTTTGGCGCGCTGCACCAGCTCCTGCCAGTAAGGAATCGCTACCTCATTCCACTGATAATCGAGGCAGTTTTTCAGTGTCGGCGGCCAGCTCACGGTGTAAGTGATCCAGTTTGGAATGGTGTCGTGCGGGCTGGCGGGCGGCAGGCCGCTCATCATCACGATTTTCTTCACGCCCAGTTCACCGGCCAGCGCCAGCGCGTTTTCCGTATCGCGCTTGTGCTTGTTGCCCAGTTCGCCCGGATCGAGCGGATTACCCGACACGTTCAGCGCCGCAATCGACATGCCGCGACTCTCCAGCGCCTGCAACAGCTGTTGACGCTGCGTGGCACTCGCCAGCAACGCTTCGGTACGCAGATGCGGTGCCGGTGACCAGCCGCCGGTCGTCATCTCAACGCCGTAAACACCCAATTCCAGCAATTTATCCAGCATCTGTTCAAACGGCAGATGACCGAGGCTATCGGTACAAAACGAGAGTTTCATGGCAGTCCTTATTCGTAGTTAACCCAGCTCGCGCCGTTGTCCGCAGAACGCACGCAGTTTTCGATCCAGCGCACACCTTCAATCCCGGCGTTGATATCGGGATAGATCAGGTTATCGAGAGTTTTTTGGTCGCCCTGTTGGGTGGCGTGAATGGCGATGGCAAATTTCAGATAAATGTTGGCCCAGGATTCCGCCAGACCTTCGGTATGCAGCGCGCCCAGACGTTCATCTGCCAAAGCACTTTCATGCAGGTACGGCATGCCGTGATGCATGATCTGATTCGGCTGGCCCTGCACTTCATATTTCAGCTCGCCAGGGTTGTAGTCGCTCCACTCCAGACTGGCGCGCGAACCAATCACACGAATGCTTTGGCTGTCCATCGAACCGGCGTTAATGGATGAGGCCCACATGCGCCCTACCGCGCCGTTGTCGTAATGCATCAGCACCATGGCGTTATCTTCCAGCGGCGCACGCGACGGAATAAAACTCTGACGATCGCACAGCAGCGATTTCACTTTCAGCTCTGGCAGCACCAGCTGTGAGATGTAGAAGGTGTGCGTAGAGATATCGCCGAGTACAAACGACGGACCGGCAATTTTAGGATCGACGCGCCATTTTTGCGCTTCGCTGAATTTGTCGGCGCTGTCATTGGCGCTGAAGCCGTGGGTGTATTGCAGCTCTACCATGCGCACATCACCAATTTCGCCATTGGCGATCATCGCCCGCATCTGCATTAGCAGCGGATGACCAGAGAAACCGTAAGTTACCCCGACAATCAGCCCTTTCGCCGCCGCCAGCGCTTTAATTTCCAGCGCTTCGGCGGTGGTGAAGAACAACGGTTTTTCACAAATCACGTGAATACCGGCATTCAGCGCCGCTTTAGTGATCTCGAAATGGGTGCCGTTTGGTGTGGCGATAGATACCACTTCAACGCCATCCTCACGCTTTGCCTCTTCGGCCAGCAGCTGCTGATAAGTGGCGTAGCAGCGATCCGCATCGAGTCCTAAGTTGACGCCGAAATCGCGGCCGCGCTCGGCATCGATATCAAAGGCGCTGGCAACCATCTGATACGCCGTGTTATCACGCAGCGCACCACAACGGTGTTTATAACCAACCTGGCTGAGACGACCGCCGCCGATCATGGCCCAGCGCAGTGGGCGTGGAATACTCTTTTCACCGATAAGCATAACAACTCCTGTTTATTTTGCACTCGGGTGCAAAATGGGTTGAGGTAAGATGTTGGGTATTGTTTTTCAGGTATTTTACTTTTTGCTACCGGGTGCAAAATGAGCCACTTAGGTGAGCCTTTAATGATGTTTCTTGCTTTGTGGTGAGCAAAATGTCGGCGAAGACGACTTTTTAGTCAATCTGGCAAAGTGCAAATCAGCGAAAGCGATCACAAAAAGTGAATGAAATGCACCCGATTGCAAAAAATGTTGCAATCGGGTGCAAAGATCAAACATAATCGCAACATCATAAAAACAGGGTTAATTGTCGCGCTTTACGTCAAATGCGTGCGCTTAGGTGTTTATTTTCCGTTGGGTTTCACGTTCAATGCTGGGGGTCTCCGCTATTTCCCCTATGCAGGTGCTATGAGTAAACCAACCGCAAAATCCCACAAAGCCACCGCCAGCGATGTGGCAAGACTGGCTGGCGTCTCGAAATGGACGGTGTCGCGAGCCTTTACGCCCGGCGCGTCCATTTCCGAGAAAGCGCGCGAACGCGTCATCGCCATTGCCACCGAGCTGGGTTATCGCCCTAACCTGCTGGCGCGCAGCCTTTCGCAGAAGAAGACACAGATTATTGGTGTGGTGATCGACGAGCTAAAAAATCCGCACTCGATGCTGATGCTCGACACCGTCACCCGCCAGCTCCAGCAGCGCGGCTACATGGCGCTGCTGCTGAATATTGGTAGCGGTGAAAACTACCGTGCGGTGCTGTCGCTGGCCGATCAGCTGCAGGTCGATGGCATGCTGTTTCTCGGCACGGTTCTGAGTGATGAACTGATCGCCGTGGCACGTGAAATGCACCACATTCCGCTGGTTCAGGTGTGCCGTAACAACGACGAACCCGGCATTGAAGTGGTCAATGTCGACGGATTGCAGGCGGGTAAACAGCTGGGTGAACTGCTGCTGGCGCAAGGTTATACCCGCATCGGTTACATGATGGGCCCGGCCACCAGCAGCCATCACACGTTGCGTTTAGAAGGTTTGCAACTTGCGCTTAACCAAGCCGGCTTAACACTGGAAGTGCTGCTCACCGCCGGTGAATACGCCCGCGAGCGCAGCTACGAAGTATTGACCGACTATCTCAACGCACACGCGCCCGATCAGCGGGTTGAAGCGCTGTTTTGCGAAAACGATGTGCTGGCGCTCGGCGCGCTGGCGGCACTGCGCGAAGGTGCAGGCAACAAATTTATGGCGGTGGTGGGTTTCGATGACATCGACGAAGCCAGCTTGCCCGGCTGGCAGCTCACCACTTTCAGCCAACGTATTGATTTGATCGTCACTGAAGCCCTGAACCGGCTGATTGATGAACGTGCCACTCCGGGTGGCGTTTGGTCTCAGGGAGAATTGCGTATTCGACGCTCTCACCTGAAGCCGTGAGGTAACAAGGAGGAGAGATGAAGTTGTCGTTGCATGGCGTGTCTGTTTGGTACAGCAATGCCGTCACTCAGTTACGCATCGCCCATGAGACAGGCTTTAGTGGGCTGGAAATCCTGCCAGAACACCTGTATCGCTATCTGGAAAACGGTGGCAGCTATGCTGCCTACCGCGAGCTGATGGCGAAATACAGCGTCGATATTACCTGTATCAATGCGCTGAAACGCATTGGTCGCCATGAACCACAAGCACGCGCTGAGCTGCTGCGCGAAGCGGAAAAAATCTGCCAGGCTGCGGTGGAACTGCGTTGCCCGGTAGTGCAAATCATGGCGCTGACCGAACTCGATCACCTGTCCGCTGCCGAGCGTGATGCCATCCTGCTGGAGAATATCTCCGCCATCGCCGATATCGGCGCACCGCACGGTATCAAATTCCAGATTGAAGTCGTCGCCTTCACCGCGTTCAATTCACTGCAACACGCGCTTGATCTGATTAAACAGAGCGGCAAAGACAACCTTGGTGTGGTGGTGGATTTCTGGCACCTGCATGCCGGTGGCGGCACCACGCCTGCCGAAGTGGCGCGCATGGATAAAGATCTGATTTACGGCGTGCATTTCTGCGATGGTCGCGCGGCGAAACCGGGCGAAGCCTGGGATGAGTGGGTACAACGCGACTATGCGCCGGGCGAAGGCGATGTCGATATTGCCGCCTGGGTAGCGGCGGTGAAAGCAACCGGCTACGACGGCGTTTGGTCGCCGGAACTGTTAAGTCCGCAGAATTGGGAAGACGATCTGTGGGATATTTCCCGTCACTGCTATGAAGATATGAATAAATATATTCATTAACATAAAGGACGCCCGATAAACGGGTTTCCCGCGAATACGGTCACCATAAATGGAGACCGAATATTAACCCACCTCTGAAAAAATAATAACGAACGCAGATTCGTTGCTAGCGCCTGCGCGCTATTTAGCGCGATGTCATTGCGTCTGAAATATCTGAACGTCGTGCTCTGTCAATATTCATGTCTTGAAGATTAAGGGATAAGAAGGATGAACCGAAGAGAAGCGCTCTTTTCGCTCAGTGGAATTGTGGCATCCCTCGCCGTCGCGCCGCAACTGCGGGCAAAAGAGCTGCACAATGTCCCGCTGGAAACCAAACTCAGCCCCGATCACCTGCCGCAACCCGCATGGCAAGACGGTTATCAGGTGCTCACTAATCCGCTGGATCGCCAGAATCTGGCTGCCATTTTTGATCGCCTGATCCCCGCCGATGATCTTGGCCCATCCGCCAGTGAAGCGGGCGCAATTGAGTTCCTCGATAACCAGTTAGCCGGAGATTATGGCTCCGGCGCGGCGCTCTATTTGCAGGCGCCGCTGCATCCGGAAAATGAAACGGCGTTGATGGGCAGCCCGCAATTTCTCACGCCACCGAAAGCGCGCTATTTAACCGGCTTAACCGCGCTGGAAAAGTGGGCGCAGCAACAGCATCAGGCATCATTGCATACCTTATCAGCTGAACAGATCGATACATTCCTGACAGCAATGGAAGACGGCAAGATCGATTTAGGAAAAGACGTGGATAGCCAGGCGTTGTTTGAATTAATGCTGCAAAACGCGCGTGAAAGCTATTTAGCGGATCCGATTTATGGCGGAAATAAAAATATGGTGGGCTGGAAAATGATCGGTTTTCCTGGCGCACGCTATGACTATCGCCCTTATATCGAACGCCGCAACGAAAATCTGGCGCTTATTCCCGTCAGTCTGATTCCTAACGATTAAATAGCCGGAGCTGAGTCAATGTCATTAGTTAGAAATAAAGCTGACGTGGTCATCGTCGGCTTAGGTTGGGCCGGTTCGGTGATGGCGGAAGAGCTAACCCGCGCGGGACTCAACGTGGTCGCCATTGAGCGCGGAGCCTGGCGCGATACCTCGACCGATTTTCCGGTCGCCATTGATGCCGATGAACTGCGTTTCCACACGCGCCGCAAAATCCTGCAACCAATGAGCGTGGAAACCACCACCTTCCGCAACCGCAGCGATCAGCTGGCGGCGCCGGTGCGTAACTGGTCCGCGTTTCAGTTTGGCTGGAACGTCGGCGGTGCCGGCACACACTGGGCGGGCATGTCATGGCGCTTTACGCCGTGGGATTTTGAAGTGGCGAAGCAAACCCGTGAACGCTACGGCGCGAAGAAGATGCAGGGTTTGCAACTGCAGGATTGGGGCGTGACCTACGACGAAATGGCACCGTTCTACGATCGCTTCGAGCGTATTGCGGGTACCTCCGGTATCGCGGGCAATCTCAACGGCCAGCCGCAAAAAGGCGGCAATATCTTCGAAGGCCCGCGTTCGCGCGACTATCCTACCCCGCCGCTGAAAGATACGCACTGGATGAGCAAGTACCGCAAAACCACCGAAAGCATGGGTTATCACCCGTTCACGGTGCCTGCCGGTAACCTGTCGCAAGCCTATGTGAATCCGCTCGGCGTCAGCATGGGTCCGTGTACGTATTGCGGCTTCTGCGACTTCCACGGCTGCGGCAACTTCTCCAAATCATCGCCGCAAGCCTGCATTCTGCCGGTGCTGATGCGCCGTCCAAACTTCACGCTGCTGACCGAAACTGAAGTGCTGCATGCCGTGAAACATGACGACGGTAAAACGGTGAAAGGTGTGAAATTCATTACTCAGGATGGCGTGGAAGGCTTCCAACCGGCGGATATCGTCTGCATCACCGCTTATCAGATGGATAACGTGCGCCTGATGCTGCTCTCCGGCGTGGGCGAGCAATACAATCCGCTGACCGGGCGCGGCACCATTGGCCGTAACTACAACTACCAAACCTGCTCCAGCGTCACCGGCTTCTTTGATAACGAATACATGAATCCGTTCATCGGCGGCGGCGCATTGGCGGTGCAGATTGATGACTTCAATGGCGATAACTTCGACCACAGCGATCTCGATTTCATCGGCGGCGCGGGCATCATGGGCTTCTCCACCAACGGCCGTCCGATTCAGAACATGAACGGTCTGCGTCCGGGCACCAAACGCTGGGGCAGCGAGTGGAAAGCGGGCTACAAGCGCGATTACCAAACCGCCGGCACCATCTTCTGCCAGGGTACCTCGATGCCGATGCGCGAAGCCTATCTCGATCTCGATCCCAACTACAAAGATCGTCACGGCCAGCCGCTGATCCGTACCACATTCGACTGGAACCAGAACGATGTGCGCATGGCGAAGTACGTCACCGATCGCGCTATCAACATCATGAAAGAGACCGGCGGCCAGCATATCGTGGTGGATAACCAGGCGGAGAAGAGCTGGAATCCGTATCAGCAGCACAGCTCGCACACCATAGGTGGCGCGGTGATGGGCGCCGATCCCAGCACTTCTGCACTCAATCCGTATCTGCAAAGTTGGGATGCGCACAACCTGTTTGTGGTCGGCGCATCCGCCTTCCCGAACAACGGCGGTTATAACCCCACCATCACCATAGGTGCGCTCGCGGTGCGCGCCGCGCAGGCGATCCACCAGAAGTACATCAATAATCCGGCACCGCTGGTGGGGGCGTAATCATGGCGAAAGCAAAGAAAATTACCTACACGCTCGCCGCGCTGGCGGTGATTGCAGGCATCGCGGCGTCCGGCCGGTTGTGGATGGTGTTAGACAGCGCGCGCTCCAACGTTGCCGATGACAAGGTGCAGCTGGCCGATTTCCACAGCAACGACGATGCCGCCATCAAACGCGGTGAGTACGTGATGCGCCTCGCCGACTGTGCCGCCTGTCACAATGCGGACTTCTCCGGCGGCTACAAAATCGATACGCCCTTTGGCGCGCTGCAGACCTCGAACATTTCACCAGACCGTGAAACCGGCATCGGTAACATGACCGAGCGCGATTTCTTCAACGCGGTGCGTCAGGGACGCGGCGAACACGGCTTCCTTTATCCAGCGATGCCGTACACCGCTTACACCCAAATGAGCGATGGCGATATGCACGATCTTTGGGCCTACTTCTCGGCGCAAAAACCGGTGCACAACGCCATCGATGAGAATGCGGGCATGAATTTCCCGTATAACATTCGTCTGGCGATGGCGGGCTGGAACCTGTTGTTCTTCGATAACAACGCGTTCAAGCCGCAAACTGCGCAGAATGACGAGTGGAATCGCGGCAAATACATCGTTGATGGTCCGGCGCACTGTAGCGTTTGTCACACCGCGCGCAACGCATTGGGCGGCGAAATCAGCAGCCAGTACCTGCAAGGCGGCAATCTGGGCAGCTGGTACGCGCCGGATATCACGCCAAATCCTCACGCGGGCATTGGCAAGTGGAGCGATGCACAGATCGCTGACTATCTAAAAACCGGCTCTAACGGCGAAAGCGTGGCGGCGGGTCCAATGGCGGAAGCGGTTGAGCACTCGACGCAGTATTTTAACGATCGCGATTTGCACGCTATCGCCACTTATCTGCGCAGCTTACCGGCCTCTTCCACGCCGAAATCCGCCGGGTTTGTGATGGATAAAACGCGTCACGATCAGGCGGCACTGCGCTATGAAGTGGATTGTTCGGCGTGTCACGGGTTGTCGGGTGAAGGTATCACCGGCATGGCACCCGCCTTTGCCGGCAATGGCGCAATGCAGAACGATCCCACCAACATGATTCACTCGCTGCTGGACGGTGCCCGCGCACCGCACACCGAAGGTCGCCCCACATCCGCAGGCATGCCGGCGTTCTCCTGGAAACTTAACGATCAGGAGATGGCGGATGTGCTGAACTACGTGAGGAATTCGTGGGGAAATCAGGCTGCAGAAGTTAAGGCCAGCCAGGTGGCCGATCTGCGTAAAGCCACCGGCGCAGGCGATAAGCTTAAAGTCCCGGCAATGAAATAGCGTTTGTTGTGCATTAAAACGCCCGATGTGTTGATCGCATCGGGCGTTTTTGTTTTTTGAATACTTTTAAACTTCCGTTCGATTAAGCATGAATCATTAGCTCAAAGGCTAATATTAGCTGTTGAGCTAATAACGAATCATCGTTAGAATTATCGCACGGAGGCCCTGCCAGTGTTCGAGGTTATCTACCATGAAGCAGCTGAGGATGAACTTAGGTCATTACCGCCAATCATTCGCGTGAAGTTTGTAAAACTCGTCAATCGACTGCAAACCGATCCTTGTAGTCTCCGTGAACCTCATACCAAACCATTGGGAAATGGGCTGTATGAGATTAGAACGTCTGGTAGCGATATCTCACGCGGACTTTGGGTGTATCAGCGAGGACAGAAAATTTACATGCTGCGTATTTTCATTAAGAAGAGTCAAAAAATACCATCATCAGAAATAGAGAAAGCCCTACGAAGGCTGGAGGAAATGCAGAATGAAATATAAAACTCATAATCAAATTCATGAAGAGATGCTGCAAGATCCCGAATATCGTGCAGCATGGGAAGCTGAGGAGCGTAAATCGCGGATGCAATCGCTACTCAAACAGTGGCGGCAGAATGCGGGTTTGACAAGCGCTCAGGTAGCAGAGCGAATGGGAGTAAAACCGCCAACCGTTTCGCGCATGGAAAAAAACATTACCTCTGCCAGCCTGGATACCATCGCGCGATACGCCAAAGCGTGCGGCGTTGGCTCAGCAACTCTGTTATTTTGATGATCAATACGCCGGAGGCCATTTTTCATTTTCCGGCGTTATTTATTCGAGCAACCTCAGCGCAGCAGCTGGGTAATCCCCCACAGCGCTAACGCATGATCGTCTTCGGAAGGTAAACCGCTGATGGTGACTGCGCCGATGATCGCACCCTGAGCAGTAAGCAGCGGGAAAGAGCCACCGTGATCGGTGTAATCTTCCTGGCGAGTATAAGCCTGCTTTGCCATACGCTCGCCCTTCTGCTCATTGAAAAGCCCCAGATACAGAGATGAATGACCGGTCAACAGCACGGTATTGCGCTTGCGACGCATCCATTCCAGATTTTCTGGAGCGGATCCTGGCAACGCAGCCAGAAACAGCACCTGTCCAAACGCATAGACTTCGATAGCCACAGGCGCATTGTCTTCACGGGCACGCTGCTGGATGCTTTGGCCGATTTGCCACGCTAAATCGAAATCAAACTGCGGTAAACGATGCTCAGCTTCCTGCTGCAGCAAGGTTTCAAGGGACGGCAGCGATGACATGATAGGAACCTCTCAATTTGAAATAAATTTTCCATATTTTATAACATGGAAGATATTTTTCGCATGTGATGAGCTTCTCACTTCAGATTTCGCTAACCGGAATCGCGCGGCACCATCTCAAAGCCAAGATCGATAATGGGATGTTCAACAATATTGCCTCGCAGCCGGTTCAGCAGTTGCTCAGCCGCTAATTGTCCCATGCGATGCCGTTCAATGCGCACCGTCGAGATAGCGGGGAAATTGGCTGCGGCAAAATCCAGATCGCCAAAACCAATCACCGCCAGTGGGTTTGGCACGTTTATTCCACGTGCCTGCGCTTCCATTAATGCGCCTTGCGCCAGCGTATCGGAACTGCACACCAGCACATCGACATCAGGATGCGCATCCAGCAGTTGAGCGCAGGCTTCGCGCCCGCGCTGCATCAGCGCTGGCAGCGCTATCGGCGCATCCACTTGCGGTGAAATGCCTTGAGCGGCTAACGCATCGAGTAATCCCTGCTTGCGCTGCAGCGCGCGGCGGTCATCGGTCCAAATCAAACCTGGTCGCTGATAACCGCGTTCTGCGAGGTACGCTGCCACACGCGCGCCGACCTTTTCGTGGGAAAAACCCACCAGCATGTCGATCGGTGTTGGCGTCATGTCCCAGATCTCCACCACCGGCACTTCGGCCTGCAACAACACTTTTTTCAACTGGCTGCTGTGATGAATGCCGGTCAGCACGATGCCATCCGGACGCCGCGACAACAGCGTCGCCACGGTTTCTGCCTCGGTTTCAGTCTCATAGCCGGTGACGCACAACAGCATGTGATAGCCGTGCGCGCTGAGCGTGTCATTCAGCGTCTGAATGGTATCAACGAACATATTGTTATTAATTTGCGGCACTACCACCGCGATTAAGCGGCTGCGATTGCTCGCCAGGCTGCCGGCCTGGGCGTTAGGAATATAGCCGGTGGCGCTGATGGCAGCTTTCACTTTGGCTATCGTCGCCGGCCGCACCAGCTGCGGCGAATTTAACGCCCGGCTGACCGTCATCGGCGAAATCCCCGCGACGCGGGCAACATCTTCCAGCGTTGGCGCGCCTTTGCGCACCAGTTTGGTTGGTTTCATGGCAGCTCACGGTTCATGCAGATGCCGCTAGCATAGCAGTCTGGTGAGACGTGACAACAGCTCAACGCTAAAATGTTAGGGCTATCATTATTATTGCAGAATGGTAAAATTGTGATCATCAAGACATAACTAAACCTAACTCCTGGCACATAGTGCAATGCGGACCAAAAATGTTAGCGCAATCATTTACCGGAGAACATCATGTCGAGTGTGAATTCTAACGCCGTGAGCTACGCCAAAACGCAGGCTACAGGCAACGCCACGGACAGCGGCGATCGTATTGTGTGGATCCATTTGTCGCTGGCATTTTTGCCGCTGGCAACGCCGGTCAGCGATGCCAAAGTACTGACCGGACGTCAAAAGCCATTAACCGAAGTGGCAATAATCGTTGCGGAAATTGAAACGCGCGATGGCTATCAAGGCATCGGCTTTAGCTATTCAAAACGCGCCGGCGGTCAGGGCATTTATGCGCATGCCTGTGAAATTGCTGACGCTCTGCTGGGTGAAGATCCTAACGATATCGATAAGATCTACACCAAACTGCTGTGGGCAG